>JAIXRT010000023.1 GCA_027485075.1 Cytophagaceae bacterium | reverse complement strand
TTTTTACCCCAACGGAATTTCAATAATTGCGTTTGGCCACCGATTGTGTTACATGAACCATGCAAGATGTGACTAGCTGTTACGCCTCCAGATAATTGACGGTAGATTTCCATGTCTTCTGGGTCGATGACATCAGCGATACGCGCTTCTGCCGTTACGGATTGTGAACATTCATTGATACCACCTGTTGCTCCTACGTGGGAGTGCTCGTCGATGATACCCGCTGTTACGTGCTTTCCTGTTCCGTCGATTACGCGGGCAGATGCATCCTTCAAACCTTTGCCGATAGCCGTAATTTTACCTCCTTTTAATAGGACGTCTGTTCCAGCTAAAACACCTGATTTTTCGTTAGTCCAAACCGTCGCATTTTTAATCAAGATTGTTTCTTGTTTGGCGATCGTCTTTTTACCGAAACCTACGAATGGATAAACCACATCTCCAATTGTTTCTGGCTTAGCTGGTTTAGCTTTAGCGCTTGAATCAGTTGACGCAGCAGCAGTGCGTACGGCTTTCCAAGAAACCCATTCGCCTGAAGCGAGCTGGCCTGTTCCACCGATTTCTGTTCCATTAAATGTGCCAGATAAGCGTGACTTACCGGCTTTATTGGTAAACGCTAAATTGACAAGGGATTCTTTTTGTGTCATATCAACTTGCGTCGTGTCTTTGGCCATCATCGAAACTTTATAGCTTCCAGGGTTGCCTTTGATCACTAAGGTTTTTTCTTCTTTACCTAATTGCAAGCGGTAATTGCCAGCCAAGGTTTTCCAGTTTTCTGGTTGGATTACATATCCAGCTCCTTGGATCCAGTTTTCGATCACGACTGATTTCTCGTCAAAAATCGGGCCACTGGTAATTAAGAAGTTTGCCCATTTACCTGCATCTAGTGTACCTACTTGATCAGCAACTTGCAAGATTTGCGCAGGTGTTTGGGTTAATGCTTCGAGCGCTCTTTGTTCTGTTAAGCCAAATTGCATGGCTTTGCGTACGTTAGCCATAAAGCTCGTTTGATCCTTCAAGCCATTTGACGTTAAGGCAAACGGAATGCCTGCTTTTTCGAAAGCGCCTAGGTTGGTAGGTGCTAATTCCCAATGTTTCAAATCGGCTACATTCACAAAACGTGCGTCTGTAGGATCATCTAAATCCATCGCTTGTGGGAAATTAAGTGGGAGGATAAATGTCGCTTTGGTCGACTTGATTTCGTCGATGCGCTGATATTCGTTTCCGCTTCCTTTAATAATGTATTGCACACCAAATTCATCTCCGATTTTGTCGGCGCGAAGCGCTGACCACTTATCGTTCGTTTCAAAAATTTGTGGCAAGCTACTGTTCGCGTTAAATCCTTGAAGACTAAGATTTAGTCCTTCTTGCGCGGGTTTGCTTTGGTACCATTTGGCATCTAGATACTGCTGGCGCAATAAGGCGATGCTTCCCATAAGGGAGCTAGGATAGTCTTGCGTTGAAGACCCTTTGTCGAATGAAAATTGGGCGGCAGCTTGTTCTTTTAGGATAACCAAATTTTCTTTTTGGTTTGCTAGCGAAACAAAAACCGACGTTCCACGAGAGATACCGTCCATTTGGTGGGCAGCCACGGAACCGAAACCGATTTTACGTAGGTCCTTTGCTTTCGCATCGTCTACATTAAATAGTTTTGCGTGATTGAGCTCCGACTTCAGTGCTTGGTTCCAGCTGTAGGGACCTTGCGTTTTGCTGATCATTTGAGAAGGAGACCGATAGGATCCTCCGCCAACTTGTGGAGCATCGAAACCATAATCACTGTAGGCATCGATGAATGATGGGTAAAGAAATTTGCCTTGGCAATTGATGATAACCGCTTCTTTTGGAATCGGAAGATTGGCGCCTACGGCTTCAATTCTACCTTGTTTAACCAAAAGCGTTGCGTTTGTCAACGTGGTTTTGGCATCTTTAATGATGGTTGCGTTTGTAAATGCGTAATATCCCGAACGGGGATTTGCGATGTCGTTCGCCGGATATGTTTGTTGGGCGATGAGGGGGCTCGTGACACTTAGTAAAATGAATCCAAGCCACCTGAGTGTAAATTTGTACATAGAATCAGGTTCATTTGTTGAGCGAACAAGATAAATATAAATTGGCTAATTTTCTGAAATATTGTAAATTGAGCCTTTAAAAAATTGACTTATCCTGCGCATGCGTCTGAAATTAAGTGTCATTCTTTGGGTTTTGTTGGGCAGCTTTTTCGCTGTTCAGGCGCAGAAAATTGGCGACATTACGTTTAATAAACTCCCACAAGATTTCCAGTTGGTTCCTCGCGAGTCTACGAATTTGGCTCCTGTCCCGGTGACGGGTGCGGTGACGAATCCGGCGGTGACGGGCGTGAGTATTCGGGTGTTGCGGAATGGGTCATTATTTGCTTATGCCAAACCTGCGCTTTCGGCCTCAAAATTTTCAACCTCTTTTTCCATTCGGGCGGAGTTGGCACAATATGATGTCGAAGTATATGCCTTTAAGGGGGCGGATTCGAGTTTGGTGGTTCGTAGGAAATCGGTCGTTGCGGGGGATGTGTATTATGTATCGGGGCAGTCGAATGCGTGGATTGGGCCGATCGATGATTTGGTGTATCAGGGAGAATGGGTACGTTCGTTTGGTTTAGTTCAGGCTAATGATAATTATGGGCCGTATGTGCTGGCGGATACCTTGTGGTCGCTGCCGGTGGGTAGGGCAAGAATAGGCCCTTGGGCGGCGGAGATTGCGAAGCAATTATATGAGTCGGAGAAGATTCCGATGGCCTTTATCAGTTCTGCGGCGGGAGGATCCTACATTGATTTTCATTTGATTTTGAGTGGAAATGTAACGCCTCCGATCACGGGTGGCGATATCATGTATTACAAAGCGTTGAAATCTGGTACAATATCTAAGGTGCGGGGAATTATATTCAGGCAGGGAGAGGGAGAGGTTGCGTATGAATCTGGCACCCCGAATTTGTGGACGACTAAGTTTTTAGATTTGAAGGAGAAGTGGAAGAAATATTTCCCGTCGGTGGAGCGGATATTTTTGCCGCAGTTGAATGTCTATGAATTTCGATATGATCGAGCGGCGGTGATTCGGGAGGACCAGCGCAAATTGCATGCGCAGGATCCGCTTGTGAAGGGGTATGCGACGGTGGGCACGTTGGGTTTTGACCGAATTCACTATACAAATCCGGGATATCGTTCGTCGGGGCAGGAGCTTGCGCGGATTATGTTGAAAGAATTATATGGCCGAAATTTATCGCCTCAAATTTATAGTCCAAATATTGTGCGTGCGTATTTTAATTCGAGGTCGGAGCGTAATAAAGTCTACTTAGAGTTCGAAGAGGGGCAAGAGATGGTGGCAACCCTAGACACTGCGGTAAAAGATGAGGCGGGAGTTTTACAAAAAAGGTCGTTGGCCCAAAACTTCTTTTACGATGAATTGAATTCGAAATCAATGGGCCCTTTTATCACCAAGATTGAGGTGGAGGGGCGCAAAGTGATTTTGACATTTAATGTGCAATATGATCGGAATATGATTTCGTATATCCCGGATTACCACCGGGATTTTGATGCGAAGACGAAAATTTTCCCGTTTGCTGGGCCTTTTTTAAAGAATAAGTTGGGGATGCGGGCCTTTACTTTTTCTGGTTTCCCGATTGGTTTTAAGGATGAGCAGTATATCGAATACACGTTGTTCCCAAATCCGGGTAAGGATGTCATCACGTTACAGTGGTCAAATTTTGTGGATGGGATGCTGGATGTATACAGCATGTCGGGCTTGAAAATCTATTCGCAGGTGATTGAGGGCGTGAAATCTGCCCAGTTCCCGGTCTCTTCGTGGGCGCGGGGTAATTATTTCGTACAGTTTACGGGCTTGGATGGGCGGAAGGTGTCGAGGAGGTTAGCGGTGAATTAGACGCTGGACGTTGGACGTTAGACTTTAGACTTTAGACGTTAGACTTTGAACTTTAGACTTTAGACGTTTTGTAGCGGGTTATCTTTTTAATCTACTTAATATTTTTGCTCCATTTATTTGGCTAGTTACTATTCTAACGTCCAGCGTCTAAAGTCTAACGTCTAACTTGTGTAACACCCCCTCCTCTCCACCATCCCGATCTTGGGATAGTAATCCATGGCCTTGGGTGCGGCAACGAGGATGATTTTGGCATTCGGGGTGTGAGCTTTCATGTGTTCGATTAACGCTTTTCCTATGCCTTGATGCTGATAGGCTTCGTCTACGGCTAAGTCGGCTAGATAGGTTGTATAGGAGAAATCAGTCATAGCGCGGGCAATACCTACAAGTTTTTCCCCATCGTAAGCGCCAATGTACGCATTGGCATGGTCGAGCATCAATTGCATCGCTTTTAAATCATGTAGGGGTCTACGTTCGCCGAGCGTTGATTTATCCAAGATATTGATAAAATCAGTTAGGCTGAGACTAGGGTTGATGCGGTATTCGATGGCCATGAATAGGATTTAAAAAGGTTTCTATTTCAAATTTAGGAGGTTTGTGGATATGTGCCTGCATTGCGCGGTATATTCGTGACTTAATTCAAGCTAATGATTGCAGAAAAGTTCGCCAAAATCACTTCCGATGCCTTTACGCATGCTCAATTTTTGAATACACTGTCCTACATGGAAAATGTGGGCGCGAAGAAAATTTCAAAATTTGAACCCAAAACGGAAGTGAGCTTGATCGTGCTGAAACATGCGGCGGAGGAGCACCGACATGCGTATTATTTGAAGAAGCAAATCAGTAAGTTGTGGCCAACTGGTTTTGAAACGTATGCAGATGCCTGGTTATTGAGCCCACAAGATTCGCGGCATTACTTAGATATGTTGGACGTTCGCGTCTGTCAATATGCCAAAAAGGTCCTCGGCCTATCCGGTGCCGATGTGAAATGGGCGGCCTATTTGTTGGTTACCTATGCCATCGAAGTTCGCGCAGATATGCTCTACCCGATTTACCAAAAAATCTTAACTGAAATTGGCTCCAAAGTCCAAGTCAAATCCATTATCGTGGAAGAGGAAGGACATTTAGAGGAGATGATTGTGCAATTGAAAGCCTTTTCGGCCGACTGGGAAAAATATGCCGCGATAGCTTGTGGATTTGAGGAAGAATTGTTTGCGGAGTGGATTGCGAAAATCGCTTAGCTGATAGTTTGAGTCGCTAAACTTTAGGGCTACGTTTTCTTTGGGGGACTCCTTTTCTTGGGGGACTCCTTTTCTTGGGGTAGCCCCAACCTTTGGGGTACCCCTTACCATAGGCGCCCTCTTACCTTTGGCAATCCTCCAAGGTTTGCCAAAGGTAGGTGGAAAGGCTGACATTTTAGTACCAATAAACTGATAATCTGCTGGTTAACACCCCCTGATATCCCGCGAAAACCTTACCTTTGGCAAAGCTTAAAGCTTTGCCAAAGGTGTGACCGCGCCAGCGGTATGGACCCCACCAGAGATAGAGAAGCCCCAGAGCCAGAGTAGCACCAGAGCCAGAGTAGCGCCACAGACATCGAAACACCAGTGGAATCAGACGAGCCAGCGATGTCATGATTGACTAATTAACAGAAAAAGTATAAATTACAGGGTAATGGGCACAAGCCCAGCTAAACCTATGCCAAAAATCATTGTGATCGGTAGCTCCAACACCGACATGGTTATCGTATCCGAAAGGCTACCGAAACCAGGAGAGACGATTCTCGGTGGACAATTTTTATTAAACCCGGGAGGAAAAGGGGCCAACCAGGCCGTAGCCGCAGCCAAACTTGGAGGCGAAACCCATTTTGTCTGCAAGGTAGGAAATGACGTTTTTGGCGAGATGGCCAGAAATCAATTCATCGAAACGGGGATACACAGCGAATTTGTACAAACGGATTTAGCAAATCCGTCGGGCGTGGCACTCATCAACGTAGACGCACAGGGCGAAAATTGCATCACCGTCGCTTCTGGGGCAAATGGAAATCTCAGCAAGGCCGACATTGACAATGCGTCTATACTTTTTGAAGCAGATGACATCTTATTAATCCAACTGGAAATTCCATTGGAAAGTGTTTGGTATGCCATTGAACAAGCAGCTAGGATGGGCGTGAAAGTCATCCTCAATCCCGCACCTGCGGCTAAAATTCCAGATCACATCTATCCGTATCTATTCGCGCTTACACCAAATGAAACGGAAATCGAATTGCTAACAGGAATAGCCGTGACGAATTTGGAAGAAGCCAAAAAAGCGGCCAACATCCTTTTAAATAAAGGAGTTCAAAACGTCATCATCACCTTGGGCGCGCAAGGCGCTTACTATCAATCCGTCCACGACGAACTTTTCGTACCCACCCAAGCCGTCAAAGCCGTAGATACGACGGCCGCTGGCGACTGCTTTAATGGTGCCTTAGCGGTGGCTTTGGCCAATCAAAAATCCTGGTCGGATGCGCTAACATTCAGTTGCCGCGCTGCCACCTATTCCGTCATGCACGCCGGCGCGCAAGCCTCCATGCCTAAACTCAGCGACCTATGAAAAAAATCATTTGTTTGCTATTCTTGAGTCTGCCCGTTTTTGCCCAAAAGCCGAGTCAAGCTCCTGCGAAGCAAAAAATCATCTTCGACTGCGACCTTGGCGATGACATTGACGATGCCTATGCACTCGGATTATTGCTAACGATGCAAGACCGCTATGAGATTTTAGGAATTACGACTTGTTACGGAAGGACGGAAGACCGTGCCCGTTTGGCAACTAAATTTCTCCAAGAAACGCATCAAACTATTCCGATTTATGCGGGTAGAAATACGTCAAAACTAAATGAGCGAGCCAACTGGTTTGCCGAGCAATTTTATTGGTCACAAGGATTCAAACCAACGACACCCATAAAAACGAACGCAGCAAACTTCATTCAAGCCCAACTCAACCGCCACCCCGGCGAGGTCATCATTTTCTCGGTGGGCCCGGTCACTAACATGGCCGATGTGATGGATTTGGAACCTAACATCTTACATAAGGCGAAGGCTATTCACGCGATGTTTGGCTCGTTCCGCTTAGGCTACGATGCCACATCAAAAGTCCATGCGGAATGGAACGTGGCCGTGGACATTCCCGCAGCAAAAAAATTCGTGAACTCGGGAGCGAATATTATTTATGCAGGACTCGATGTGACGGCAATGGTAAAATTGGACGCGACCAAACGTGCTCAAATTTTACAACGCCAGTCTCCTTTAACCAATGCACTGAGCGGATTATATGTCCTTTGGGGACAAGAAACGCCAACTTTATTTGATCCCGTGGCCATTGGCATGGAGGCATATCCTGAATTATTTAAAACGGAAGAAGTACATATTCGCGTGGACGATGCTGGCTATACGCGCATTATACCCAACGAAAAACCCAATGCACGAATTGGCATTCACATTGACACCGACGCCTTTATCGCGCGCATCATGAAAAAATATTTGCATCAAAACCTATGAAAACACTCTTAACATTATGTGCGGCAATTGTCGCTTTTGGCCTAAATGCACAAACGAAAACCATCTCTAAAGCCGAATTGCGCAACAAAATCAAAGGCGGTTGGGCCGGCCAAACCATCGGAGTTACCTTCGGCGGTCCTATGGAATTCCGCTATAACGGGACGATGATCAATGGTTACCAACCGATCCCGTGGTACGACGGTTATTTAAAAAAGACGATGCTCGAAAATCCGGGGCTCTACGATGATTTATACATGGATTTGACATTTGTGGAGGTGTTTGAACGCGAAGGGTTGCAAGCTCCGCTAGCCTCGCACGCAAAATCGTATGCGCAGGCAGGTTATGCACTTTGGCATGCGAATCAAGCAGGACGGTTCAACATTTTAAACGGGATGATGCCGCCCGCATCTGGACATTGGAAAAATAATCCGCACGCAGATTGCATCGATTACCAAATCGAATGTGACTTTGCAGGACTGATGTCGCCAGGTATGCCAAACGCTGCGTCCGAAATTTCCGACAAAATTGGCCACATCATGAATTACGGCGATGGCTATTATGGCGGGGTGTATTTGGGTGCGGCCTACACCTTGGCATTCGTGTCCCAAGACATCAATTTCATCGTTTCCGAAGCTTTGAAGACGATTCCTAAGGAGAGCAAATATTACCAGTGCATCTCCGATGTGATCCGTTGGCATAAACAATATCCCACCGACTGGCGTCAAACTTGGTTGCAGGTACAGAACAAATGGTCGGATGACATCGGTTGCCCGGATGGCGTTTTTGCCCCTTTCAACATCGACGCGACCGTAAATTCCGCCTATGTGGTGATTGGCTTATTGTATGGACAGGGGGATTTTGGCAAGACGGTGGAAATCGCGACGCGTTGCGGACAAGATGCGGATTGCAATCCATCTTCGGCGGCGGGAATTTTAGGTACGATGCTGGGCTATGACCGCATCCCGGCCTATTGGAAATTGGGCTTGAAGGAAGCGGAGGACATTGATTTTAAATACACGTCGACATCGCTGAATGATGTATATGAAATTGGGTACCAGCATGCATTAAAAAATATCCTAGCACATGGGGGCAAGGTGACGGCAGATGCGGTGGTAATCCCAGCGGAAGCACCGAAAACGGTTGCTTTTGAGGAGAGTTTTGCGGGGTTGTATCCAACGGAGAAAATTGGCATAAATAAAGATTTGACACAAGAATACAGCTTCTCGTTTGAGGGAAAAGGATTTGTGGTACGGGCAGATATGGCGAAATGGGCATCTACGGACCCGCATGCTTTTGAGGTGGATGTGTATGTGGATGGGAAGGTTTTTGAGCAGGTCAAATTGCCTGTTAATTTCACCACGCGCCGCCATGAATTAACGTGGACGTATGATTTACCGATGGGGAAACACGATGTGCGTTTGGTGTTGAAAAACCCAAATCCGAATTATGTCTGTAAACTGATGGATGCGATCATCTACCGCGATCAGCCCATGTTAAAGACCAATGACCGATTTTATCGTTTAACTAATTAGCTATGTTTATAATCGAAACCTATTCGACGGCGGTGTTATTATGCCTGGTGACCATGCTTTGCTGGGGATCTTGGGCGAACACGCAGAAAATGACAAGTGCGGGATGGCGCTTTGAGTTGTTTTATTGGGATTATGTTTTGGGGATTTTAATGGCCTCATTGGTCCTTGCGTTTACCCTAGGCAGCTCGGGAACGGAAGGCCGCGGATTTTTGGCGGATTTGAGCCAAGGCAGTTCCGATGCATTGCGTTCGGCATTTATCGGCGGGGTCGTTTTCAATGCGGCAAATATCTTATTGGTGGCTGCGATTGGAATCGCGGGGATGTCAGTGGCCTTCCCGGTGGGCATCGGAATCGCATTAGTTTTAGGTGTATTAGTGAATTATTTGGATACGCCGGTAGGAAATCCGTGGGTGATTTTTGGCGGGGTGGCTTTGATCACGGTCGCGATTTTGATGAATGCGATGGCGTATCGCCAAACGGGCAGTTCGCGCGGGATGTCCACGAAGGGCCTTATGCTTTCGGTGATTAGTGGATGTTTGATGGGCTTGTTTTACCGCTATGTGGCGGCAGCGATGGCGCTCGATTTTGCGCACCCGTCGGCGGGCTTGTTGACGCCTTACACCGCGCTCGTATTATTCGCATGTGGTGTTTTTGCGAGTTCGTTTGTGTTTAACACTTGGCAGATGCTGCGGCCATTTTCAGGGGTATCCTTGGGTTTTGGGGATTATTTTCGGGGGTTATTCCGTGATCATATGATTGGGATATTGGGCGGTACCATCTGGTTTGTGGGGATGGCGATGAGTATTTTGGCTTCGGAAAAGGCGGGTGCGGCTGTTTCGTATGGCTTGGGTCAAGGCGCGACGGTGGTGGCAGCGGTATGGGGAATTTATATTTGGAAGGAATTTAAGGGTGCGTCAGCCGGGACGCAGCAGTTGTTGAAGGTAATGCTGGGATTGTATGTGCTGGGATTGGGGTTGTTGATTTATGCGAAATAAGTAAGTTGATAAATTAAAAAGGCGGGGATTTAAAATCCCGACAATCCCTTACCTTTGGCAATCCTCCAAGGTTTGCCAAAGGTAGGTGGGATGGGGGATTTTTTCTCTGAATATAAAAATCAACTACTTGATAATCTGTTAATTACGACCCGTGATATGCGGCGAATCCCTTACCTTTGGCAAAGCTTTAAGCTTTGCCAAAGGTGTGACCGCCCGAACCCGTGACCACTTTGACCCATGCCATTACGGCCCTATGTACGCTTCAGCACAACAACCTCTCCGTCACTAAAACAACGAAATCTATAGGGTACTATCCCCTACTTCCACCCCCCATTCACAAAAACCTTCGGCTTACCGCCCCCAGGACGTGTCAATGAATATTTGACAACTTTACCTTTATCCCAGTTCATAGTCAGCGTATAGCCTCCACGCGTTTTCAGACCTGAAACAGATCCAGATGCCCATGCCTTTGGTAATGCAGGCAATAAATACACAGCGTCTGGGGTGGATTGCACCAACATCTCCGCGACGGCCGCAGCACCACCAAAGTTCCCATCGATTTGGAACGGTGGGTGCGCATCGAACAAATTCGGGTAGGTACCGCCTCCGCGCTGGTAATTCACCTTCACACCGTCAGGCTCCACATATTTCAATAATTCACGGTACATCTTATACGCATGGTCGCCATCCTTCAAGCGGGCCCATAGGTTTATCCGCCAGCCTTTGGACCAACCGGTCGTCTCGTCTCCCTTCACCTCCAACGTCTTCTTTGCCGCAGCCGCAATCGCCGGCGTCCCCTCTAGGGTCACGTGCGTCCCGGGGTACAAACCATACAAATGGCTTTGGTGACGATGCTTCGGATCCTGATCCGCCCATTCGTGATACCACTCTTGCAAATGTCCCGCCGCGCCGATTTGATACGGCAAAAGCTTCGCCAACGCCGCACTTACCTGCGCCGCAAAGGCAGGATCGTTTTTGAGCACTTTTTCAGCCGCTAGTACATCCAAAAACAATTCCCGAATCATGGCAATGTCAGCCGTGGCGCCGTAAGCGGTTTGGCCAATGTAACCCGTAGGTGTAATAAACTTATTCTCCGGCGAAGTCGACGGCGACGTCATCAAACGCCCCTGTGCATCTGGAACCATAAATGCCAAACAAAATTCCGCCGCGCCCTTCATCAACGGGTACGCCTTCGCACGTAAAAAATTTGCATCCTGCGTGAACAAATAATGTTCCCATAAATGCGCAGACGCCCAGGCGGCACCCATCGGCCAGTTGGCCCAACTAGGCTCCCCGTTCCCAAAATCACCCACCGGATTCGTCATCGCCCAAATATCCGAGTTGGGATGACACACCCAGCCGGGTGCATTGTAAAACGTTTGCGCCGTCACGCGACCCGTCTTTTCGAGGTTCTCGAGAAAGCCCAAAAACGACTGATGCATCTCGGGGAGGTTGGTGTTTTCAGCCAACCAGTAATTCTCCTCCGCATTGATGTTCATCGTATAATTACTGCTCCATGGCGGTTGGATGTGTGGATTCCAGAGACCTTGCAAATTAGCAGGCACACCAGGAGTCCGCGAACTACTAATCAACAAATACCGGCCAAACTGAAAGTAAAGCGTCTCTAAATACGGATCCGATTCCCCTTTGGCATAACGACGTAAGCGCTCATCCGTAGGTATGTCGGGCGCCTGTGTCCCGCCAAGTGTCAATGAAACACGCTGGTAGAATTTTTGGTAATCTGCCAAATG
>JAIXRT010000197.1 GCA_027485075.1 Cytophagaceae bacterium | reverse complement strand
TAACAGCTAATTGTGCTACCAATTCGCGCGTTTCACGATCAATAACTTGCAAAGATGATCCACCTGATAAACGGTAAACCAGCGCGCCTATATACTTCGAATCGGCAGAAATACTTGGATTTGTTGCCTGACCTAATGAACCCCATTTTATTCGCTGACCATGCATCAAATCATATAAGTAAAAAACAGTTTGGTTCTTTTGACCCCACCTCGGATGATACTGATACTCCGACCAAACGACAAATTGCGACGAAGCCGCTAACATCGCATTATCAAAGTAAGGACCTAAATAAACGAGACGCCGCTCGTGCGATGGAGTCCGCAAAACCAACTGCGTATTGACATCAAATCCATTTTTGAGCGCCACAAAAGAGGTGTCACTGACCGGAACCGGATATAAATAATTCGTAAAACCAGGAGACTTAATTTTTTTTGCTTTCACATTAGCTTGAAATCCTAAACTTTCGCGCGAAAAAGCATCCACCGACTTACCTGTTAATTGTTTAACCGATCTGGAAAATGAGAAGGGAATAGGTGCATTTAAGGTTTTTGACCATAACTGACCAATCACATCATGGCCATACTTCTCTTGTAATCGATAGGTTAAATATTGGCCAAAAACATAGTGATTAGGCACATATTCGCGGTAGGACCGACCAAGCATTTTTGCATAGCTAGGTGCACCATACGTATCTAAATAGGCACGAAGCGGCATTTGAAATTGCGGAATGACACTTCGACCAAAACCGGTGACCCGTGTTTCCGTTTCAACCGCATCGCCTTCCCAAAGCCAATTCGGAATCATCAAATTGGTATAGGCCGTCTGTCCATTGCTACCCCACAAATAATGAAGCCATTTAGAAACTCCGGTACGACCAATTTCATTCTGATACATGTGACGTGATTCATGTACCGCCAAAAGATTGATCCAATCATTTGTACCGATTAAACTAGGATCCTGTGGCGGCATCATAAAATATTCTGCCCTAGGAGCCGCCAGAGACACAAAACCATTCGATAGCATGCCTTGATTCTGCAGCACAATTTTCCATGGATGTAAGGAAACTCCCATGCCTTGGCCAACTTGCGCAAGCGAACGATCTAATGAATTTGCTGTAACTTGAGCCAACGAATCCAAGCCTTCTGGGTAAATAATTTGAACAGGAAATCGCTGCAATTTGAGCAATCGATGTCGAACCGAAAATGGATTTTGATCTAAAATAGAATAGGTCATCTGTGCCAAACTCAATTGGCCACAAACTAATAGAATCAATAAGGTAAAAAACCTTAGAACCATTTGAGAACCTGTTCGATAAGCCACTTTGTTTTTAGCGTATATGGCGGATAAAAATACCGCACCAAATTTGTCCGCTGTACCAAAACAGATTTGGCATGTGAAAATTCTAAGAACCCAAATTTGCCACCAGATTTACCAATACCTGAATTATTTACGCCACCAAATGGTAATTCATCATGTCCAAACTGAATCAAACAATCATTAATTAGACATGAGCCTGACGATGTATTTTGTACAATAAAGTCAGAGAAGGCCTTATTTTGGCTAAATACATATAACGCTAATGGCTTTTCTTCTTGACTTAAATAGCGCGTTATATCCGCTTCATGTTTAAATGTCATTACCGGTAGGATAGGACCAAAAATTTCCTCCTGCATGATTTGCATATCATGGGTGCAATTAATCAAGATGGTCGGACTGATAAAACAAGATGCTTCATCAAATTCTCCACCCGTCAATACCTTAGCACCTTGAAGAATCGCATCATCAAACAATGATTTAATTCGAGCAAAATGACGCTTATTTACAATACGGGCATAATCTTTACTGCTTGCAATATCTTTACCGACACCATAGAAGTTGGCAATCGTCTGTTCCAACGCCTGCAAGAATTGGAAATTCACTTTCTCGTGAATGTATAGGTAATCCGGGGCAATACATGTTTGTCCATTATTTAGGAATTTTCCCCAAGCTATTTTTTGAGCCGAAGCAACAAGATCAGCAGATTCATCTACAATCGCGGGAGATTTTCCTCCTAATTCCAAGGTTACCGAGCAAAGGTGTTTGGCAGCAGCCTCCATAACCTTCTTTCCAATCATCGGGCTACCTGTGAAAAATATATGATCAAATTTCTGTTCCAATAAATAACTAGCCACTGAAGCATCACCTTCAAAAACTGCAACCTCAGAAGGATCGAACAATGAGCTGATCATTTTCTTGATAAAAGCAGATGTGTGTTCACTTAATTCGGAAGGCTTTAAAATTACAGCATTACCAGCTGCAATCGCATGAACTAAGGGGTTAATGGCCAAATTGAATGGGTAATTCCAAGGAGCAATAATTAAACACATGCCTTTAGGTTCAAGCTGAATATACCCCTGCGTTCCTAATAACATAAGTGGCGTGCCCACCTTCTGCGGTTTCATCCAAGCATTAACATGCTTAATCATGTTATTAATCTCTTTTTTGACACCCAACAATTCACCGATAATTACCTCTGAACTCGGCTTTTTAAAGTCGGCATAAAGAGCATCGAAAAGATCTTGCTTATGCGCCAACATATATGTCTCGATTGAACGAAGTTTCTCGATACGTGAGGCAGAACTTGCATTTTTTAATCGCTGCAAAGAAGCCTTTTGTAAGGCATAGGTTTCATTAATTTGCTGTTCCATACAAAGGAATTAAATGGTAAACAATGTGCGTAAATTATCTTCAATCAAATCAAAATATCCTTTATTTCCAGAGGGTCTAAACCATGTATCACCAGCTACATACCATTTACCATCTCCTGGATAAATCGCAAATTCCGTTTTAGGTTTCAATTCTTCCACACCCTTTTCAAAGACAAATTCACCAATAAACAAAACGGACATCAACGCTTGTAATCCTTTCCAATCATCCGTAAACCGTAACGTCTCATTACCGTCTTTGGAATACCTAAAACTCAAATCAAAAAAAGACAATTCCCCTTCTATACGTACCCACATACCATCTTCATCCGCAAATTGAAATCCTAAATACAGCGGCATTTCTTTACCAGCTGTCTCTAAAATCGCTTGCATAAACTCCTGAATCAGCGTATCATCTAATTCCAATATAACGGGTAATGCTGTTGTTGTATCCGCTGCTTCCAATGTTATAAATGGTTCCTCATCACGCGGATTACAAGAACCAGACTTAAACATACGAAATGAATCCTCTAATCGATTTCGCCAAGCAATGGGTAAGGATCCTGTCCATTCAAATCGATCCTCAATATTCAAACCTTCCGCAAGTAATTCCTCTCGGGAAAAATCATCGCGATCAATGTATTGAATGGTGCATTTCACTGTAGGCGTGTCAGTTAGAAAGGAATCAAATTCAAAAGCTGCCTCTAAATGATAGGGCGGAGGTACATTATTGGGACTCTCGTAGAACAACTGAAACTTCTTTTCTAATTTGGCTGGATTCATTTTTGCGCATTAAGGTACAAAGCTACGGATTTAAGTCGGTCCATTTTACCTGACCCCGTAGTTTCAAATTTAGAAAGATAAATCACCTCCTTGGGAATCTCCCATGATTCAAGCGATGGTATTCGTAAAGAAAGCACATCGATGACCGCTGAACCCTCGACAAATAAAACTGCTTTCTGACCCAACGAGTCGTCTGGTAAACTACCTACAAAAAATGAACGATCAGGAAATAGATACCCAAGTTCTTTTTCAACTTTTTCTGCTTGAATTTTACGCCCAGCGGAGTTAATGACACGGTCTACACGTCCGAGTAGGCTAAAACATGTGGCATCTATGGGTTCAATGAGATCATTCGTTTGTATCCAATGCTGTGATGTAGCATCAGATTTAATGGACACACACCCATGTTCACCCACTTGATGTGCCACACCGGGTAGCCAACTAAAATGAGGTGAATAAATAGGACTAAGCTGTTGATAAGCCACATGGGATACCGTTTCTGTCATCCCATAAGTCAAATAAACAGGAAACTTAAATTCCGTTGTTTGGGCTAATAGCGAAGGACTTAAACCTGCTCCTCCCAAAAGCACGCCTTTCGCATTAGAAAAAAAAGCAGCTAAATCTAATTTATCTTTCAGCATGGCATACCATTGATTAGGCACAAAAGAG
>JAIXRT010000002.1 GCA_027485075.1 Cytophagaceae bacterium | reverse complement strand
GTCAAGCGCTTCTTGAAATCCGGATAATTTTTGGATTCTTTCGTTGACCAGGAAATTTCTGAAAGCGCCAAAGCTCGTGGATATGTCATGTATTCCGCATAGGCAATGTTGCTAATGTACTCCGTCCAAAGATTTGCCTGAATACCTACGACATGCTTCGCTTCCTCAGCGGTCAATTCCGGCAGATTTGGCTCAAAAGAATAGCACTTGCTTAAAGGTAAATTTCCTCCAATCGCAATCGGCTCCGTTTTCGGATCTGCTTGGTAGTAATCCAAATAGAAATAGGAGTTCGGCGACATGACCACATCGTGGTTTTGCTTCGCGGCCTCAATCCCCCCTTTCGTTCCGCGCCACGACATCACCATAGCGTTAGGCGAAAGACCACCTTCTAAGATCTCGTCCCAGCCGAGTAATTTTTTGCCTTTTGACGTGACGAATTTGTCGATCCGACGAATGAAATAACTCTGTAATTCATGCTCATCTTTCAGGCCTAATTTCTTGATTAAATCTTGGCAGAACTTGCTTTCCTTCCATTGGGTTTTTGGACATTCATCTCCCCCGATGTGGATGTATTGACCTGGAAAAAGCGCCATAACTTCAGTTAATACATCTTCCAAAAACGTAAATGTTTCTTCCCGAGGAAACAACACATCTTCCGATACACCCCATTTCGTTTTCACTTGGTAAATCTTGTCGGCATTCGCCCCAAACTGCGGATAGGCTGCTAATACCGCCTGTGAATGCCCCGGCATTTCAATTTCAGGAATCACTTCGATGTATTTTTTAGCAGCATAGGCCACAATGTCTTTTACTTCTTCTTGGGTATAAAATCCACCATGTGGCTTACCATCGTATTGTTGGTCCTTGTAATGGCCCAACATACTTTGCTTCCGAACGGATGAAATGGAAGTTAATAATGGGTATTTTTTGATTTCGATTCGCCAGCCTTGGTCTTCCGTTAAATGCCAATGAAAAGTATTCATTTTATACACCGCCATTAGATCGATGAAGCGTTTGACTGATGCCACAGGGTAATAATAACGCCCTACGTCAAGCATTAATCCGCGGTACGAAAAGCGAGGCTCGTCCTTAATCTGAACGTTTGGAATGGATATCGTTTCCTGCATTTTTGTTCCAGCATAGACTTGTGCGGGCATTAATTGTAGCAAGGTCTGCAAGGCATAAAAAGCCCCCTTTCCTGTTTTTGCTTGAATACTGATTTTCGAAGAATGGATGGAAAGCGTGTAAGCTTCTTCGCCTAAGCTGTTGTTTTGCGAAAATTGAATTGACGAAGACTTAGCCGACTTTAAAGGGATTGGATATCCGCTGGATCCTTGCAGATACTCTTGTAGTAAATTCGCCACGGGAGCGAAATCAGCATGCGAATAACCAATTGCGGTAGACTTTTTAACTACAAATTGACCCGTTTGAGGGACGACCTCTTTAGGCAATGGAATGAGGTTGTAGGTGTTTTGTGCGAGTCCTGCGAACGAGACAAAAACGAGTAGTGCGAAAATTTTCATACGAGATTAAAGAGGTTTTGTTGAATCAAATTAACCAAAAATACTTTACTAATTGAAATTACTTACCCAGATAAATGGCACATTTGTAATGTTGATAGAATCCAATTAATATTGAAACTCAATTAAATTTCCATGGACCAACAAATTTTCAGAGACCTCCTTGAGCAAAATAAGTTAAGCTGCAGTTTTGCTTTTAACGAAGTGAATCAGGCAAATGCAGCGCTCAAGCTTAATTCGAACACATCTTCTGTCGGGTTTATGTACCGACACGTTGCTGAGACCATGCTGATGTTTGGGTATTTTTTCGGAATGCCGAGCGATGTGGCGAACACGACGATGGGCCAAACAGATACAGGCCAAGGTGCCGATGTCGCAGCAACGAAAGCCCTAATGGATAAAGGCTTTGCGATGCTTGAGCAATTGATTGAAAATACCCCCGCGGGTGGTTGGAACGAGACAATAGATACGCCATTCTTTGGCAGCGTTTCGAAGGCTAAATTATTCGCACATATCCTGTATCATAATTCCTATCACGCAGGTCAAATTGGGTTGACGCTCAAGCGGGCTTAGCATTAGCACCGATCATGTGTTACGACTGAAGGGGTTATTCAATGAAGCACACCCTTTATACATGAAATGTAGCAGGTAAAAACCGCTGGAAGGCAATCGCCTTCCTCTATTTCCAATACGTAGAGAGTGGCCCATCCACACCAAAAATAGGATCTGTATCTGGTATAGGAATTTGAGCAATTTCGTCAATAATGGAAGTGCGATTTGCATCAGTTAAACCAACCATCAAGTTCCAATCCGCCCCATTTGGGTAGCCGCCAACAAATTGATAATCATTTGAATTGTCAATTGAATGATGGCCAACACCAGCAGGAATAATAATTACGTCACCCGCTTTAACCCGTATAATTTTTCCATTTTTGCCGCCTAGCTTTAACTGAGCCTGACCACTTTTTAGTCCTAAAACTTCATGGGTATTGCTGTGAAAATGGTCATAGGGCAAAATGATATCTTGCCAATTATTTGCCCAGCCATTTTGGCTAAATGTAAATGCAAAGTCCTTAATTTTAACGCGCTGAAGCACATTTTTGAAAATCAATACAGGGAGTTTGTTGTTAGGAATAACCCCATCATTGTCGAAATAATGGGCAAGAATTTCTATCCGCATTATTGGTGGATTTTATGGGGTTATTTTTTAATATATGCTAATAAATCCGCCATTGCCTGAACACTGATGTTCGCCTCTAGCCCATTTGGCATGGCTGAAACGCGCAAGTCTTTTTTCGCTTTTATGGTTGATTTGGAGATATTTTGAATGGCTCCTCCCATTAGTTTTAGCGCGATGGTTTGATCATTCTCCGAAGTAATGATGCCGTTTAGGCGCGTGCCATTCTTTAATTCTATATCCCACTGGCCATATTTATCAGCAATGGAATTGTTGGGATTAATGATTTCCGTAATAATCGAGAGCGAATTTCTACTTTTCAACGTATTTAAGTTAGGGCCAAAATCTACCCCTTTCAAATTTTTGATGGCATGGCACGAAGTA
The DNA here is from genome assembly GCA_027485075.1 of Cytophagaceae bacterium. Lineage (GTDB taxonomy): Bacteria > Bacteroidota > Bacteroidia > Cytophagales > Spirosomataceae > Aquirufa. Next base: position 20,265 of record JAIXRT010000002.1, on the reverse strand, counting down.
CAATTTGTCTCAAAGACTTTTTGGCCCATCGCCACATCTCCTACTTTCTCCGCCGCTGGCAGGTAATTTTGTAAGATAGCCTTTCGGTCTTCCGATATAGCCAATACCGAGCGGGCTAATTTACGCACGCCTGTATCGTAGTAATTCATCAGTTCCACGATTTGTGGCCAGGCTAAATCGGCACGTTTGATATTGTTTTTCTTTACCTCCTGCAGTAAGGTGGTCACTTGATTTTCATGCTCCAGCAAATACGCAATCCAAGCTTTTTTTACCGGTGCTGATAACGAAGGATAATAAGTATTTATCTTTTGTAAATCGGCCTTAGCTAAGTTATTGGGTAAGGATTCGATGGCGCCTAATTGTAAGTGAACTGGGCTTTTCGAAGAGAGGTATTGGATTAATTTGGCTTGGGTTTTTGCGTCTCCTCGCAAGGCTAAGAGCGACAAGGCATCTCGCTGAAATTGAGCATCTTTTGATTGGCTAAATCGCTGCTCCACGCGCGCGAATTGGGTCGCGTTTTTAGGCAGCCCGAGGGACTTGAATAGGGAAAGAATAGAGGTGCGCAGTTCAGGTTGGTTTGTTTGCATGAACGATGCCAAAAGCGCCTCTTTTTGTTTTTCCTCTAGCGGGAAAGGCACTCCTGCTTCTTTAATAAGTGTTGCAACACCATACCATATTGCAGCTTGCCACCAGTCATTCGAAGGATTTTGGTCAATGGCTAAAGCTAAGAAAGCTGGATCCCCTTTCTTAACCAAGGTCGCTGCGAGGTAGCTGAAAAAGGTGGATTTCCCCTTTGATGGACTTGCGCCTAAGGTCTGAATAGCGGATTTTAGCAAAGCCTCTTCTGAATCTTGCGAGGAGGCAATGGCCGCAATGCCCGCCCATTGATCTTCAATATCTTTAGCTAAAATTTTAGCGCGTAACTGATCCGCATTAGGCAGTCGTAAGTAGCTCGACGAACAAAGCCATTGGAATCGAACGCGTGCGGATGGGTCATCTGCTAGGCCTATTAGTTGTTTCTGTAAGTTGGCATTTTTCGCAAAGCCTGGTTTATCAATAAGCCTATCGGCCACCTGCAAGGCATTTTCGCGCATACCCTCAGTGGAAGAACCCAGTGCATTCGCTAGATCTTTGGCATCCACCATACCCCAGTCATGCAATAACCAAAGTGCCTGTACCGCCCCCAATTTTTGATCTCTAGCAATAATTTTCTTTAGTTGTGGCGCGACTGATTTATCTCCCCGCTGGAATAACAAGCGCTGCGCAGTCCGACGGTACCAGCCGTTTTCATGAGTAAGCAGTTCAGCTAGATCTTCAGATGATTTAGCAGACAAATGCACGGATTTCATCCAATCCATTGCCTTCGATCCTTTTTTCGTGATGCGGTAAATACGACCTTTTGTCGAGCCATTATACAAGGCGCCACTTTTATTTACCTCTTCCGACATCCACTCCGGATGCTCCACTAATTGGCGGTAATAATCCACCACATACATAGCTCCGTCTGGTCCTACGTAAAAATTAACAGGTCTAAACCAAGGATCTTTTGATGCCAAAAATTCCTTTTTCTCCACCAAGCGTTTTCCTTTAAACGTCGCTCCATGGGATTCGATGATATCTGCATGCACTAAATTATGTACCGGCTCTCCCACGAATGTAACCTGATTATAGTCTTTGCCAAAAGCCCCACCATCATACCACGTGATTCCACAACTAGAAGTTACTACTCCCACATCGGTCAATAATTGGTGATTCGGATTCTCAGAAATGGGATAGATTTCACACGCATTGCCATGGTCTGGAATTTTCTCCATCGCCTCTGCAATGACTAGGTTTTTGTTCGCATTGACATAGCGCGCATCGATAACCTCGTGGAATAAATGGTTTGCGTTGTCGGTGTAAAACCGTCTTCCCCAAGGATCCGTCGTGTGCCCATATTGTGTTTCACCCGAGAGTGATTCGATCTGATAGGAATCAGGTTTAAACCGAACGTTTCGTCCGTTTCCATTTTTGGGTAAAAATGCGGCATTGGGTTTGTTGGGGAACGTAATTTCTTTCCCTTTATCCCCAAAAATATCTTCATACGTAAAGGAGTTGATCGCACCCGAATGCCCCAAGTAGATCCAGTTATCTATCCCGAATTTCGGGGTATTCATGTTGTGCTGGGGATTTGATAAGGAAAACCCGGTCAGGATGACTTCCCGTTTATCTGCCTTTTGATCGCCATCGGTATCCTCGAAATAGAGGATATTAGGGGAGTCGGCGACAAGGATTCCTTTTTTCCAGCGCATGAGACCCATAGGAAGTGTAAGGCTGTCTGCAAAGACGATGCTTTTGTCCGGATAGCCATCGTCATTGGTATCAATAAGTTTTCGTATTTGGCCCTTTTTGCTGAGGTCTAATGGGTAGCCCGGCATTTCGGCTACGTACCAATTTCCATCTTCGTCGATTTCCATGGCTACCGGATCTTCGACCAATGGCTCGGCCGCCACTAATTCTACTTCAAATCCGTCCAAAACTTGAATGGATTGCAAGGCTTTTTGTAATTCAGGCGTTACGGCTAGGTTTGGCCGCTGTTTTTCTTGACATCCAATTAAGAGCAAACTAATACCCAGAATTAACTTTTTCATACATTGATATTTTTCCAATTGAAAATTAATAAAAATGTATGGAATCTTCAATTCGAGATTTTGTTGGATCATCAAAATTTAAGTAGCTTAGCACTAGTGTGTTACATCGAATGGATTTGTAATTCCTCTACCTAAAATAATAACGTATGAAAACCTCAAACTCGATTAAAAGACGTGATTTTTTGACTAAATCGAGCCTTGCCATTGGCTCTTTTTTTATCGTTCCCCGACATGTTTTGGGAGGAACTCGTACTAACGGATCTGCTTATATTGCGCCTAGTGACCTTATTAATTTAGGATTTATTGGAACCGGCAAACAAGGAAGAGGATTATCTAATTCATTTTTGAATACTGGAGAGGTTCGTATTGCCGCTATCTCTGAGGTGTATCAAGCAAAGGCCAACCAGTTTTTAGATCGGGTAAAAGATATTTATTCCAAATCATCAACACTAGGTAGTTACTCAGAAATACCTCAATACCAAGACTTTACAGAGTTGTTGGCTTTGAAAAATATTGATGGGGTTGTGATTGCGAGCCCGGACCATTGGCATGCAGCCATGGCGGTGCGCGCTGCTGCTGCTGGCAAAGATATTTATTGCGAAAAACCGCTTTCGTTGACCGTTAAAGAAGGACGTGCCATGGTAGATGCGACACGGAAATACAACCGTGTTTTTCAAACGGGATCTATGCAGCGCTCCTGGCCAGAGTTTAGACAAACAGCCGAATTAATACGCAACGGCTATATAGGCGAAGTGAAATCGATCAAAGTGAATGTTGGCCCACCTCCTGTAGCGTATAATTTATCGGCTGAAGAATTACCCACCGGATTGGATTTTGAGAAGTGGTTAGGGCCGAATGATGCGGTTCCATTTAATGCTGAATTAGCTCCGCCGATTTCAAAAGATGTGTTCCCTAATTGGCGGAAATACAAGGAATTTGGCGGCGGCGGTATGACGGATTGGGGTGCTCACATGTTTGATATTGTTCAATGGGCGTTGGATATGGATGGAAGTGGACCGGTTCAGGTGGATGCTCCTAAAACCAACGGGAACGAATTTTTGACGTATACCTATGCGAATGGAATTAAGATGACGCATCAGCCTTGGGAGTGGAATAACGCGATTGAGTTTGTAGGGACGGAGGGTACGTTACGTGTACAAAGAAAGAAATTGGAAACATCCAATGCGGCCTTGAAGGACCGTGTTATTGGGCCAAACGAAAAGCACGTGTATGAAAGTACGAATCACTACAAGGACTTCTTGGCTGCGATGCGCAATCGCACGCGTCCTATTTGTGATGTAGAGATTGGCCACCGCACAGCCTCTGTATGTAACATTGGAAACATTGCCTACGAGGTGAATAAATCACTAACCTGGAATCCAAAAACGGAGAAGTTCAATGACGCCGGCGCAAACGCATTGCTCGGGCGAAAATTGAATAAAGCTTGGGGGATTAAGTTATAAATTTAATTTCTTCTTCTCTTTCACCGCATAATCCACTGCCCGCGCGGTCAGTGCCATATACGTCAATGATGGATTCTGTGTCGATGTCGATGTCATGCAGGATCCATCCGTGACGAATACATTCTTGCAATGATGCATTTGGTTGAACGCATTCAGCATCGAAGTTTTGGGATCTCTTCCCATACGAACTCCTCCCATTTCGTGGTTTTCATTTCCAGGTAAACGCCGCGTGTCGATGGGCTGAATGTTATGAAAGCCAGCGGCTGTGTACATCTCGGTGAATTGTTGGTGAAAATCGGTCAACATTTTCTCGTCATTTTCATCATATCCAATCGAAACGCGAAGTTGCGGAAGGCCGTATTTGTCTTTCAGCTGTGAATCAAGGCGAACCGTCGAGTGGGCCTTAGGAATTGTCTCCCCCATCATCCCTACATTAATATGCCAATTGCCAAGTTTCGGATTCAATAATCCATGTTTTAGGGATTCGCCCACATGTTCTTTGGCACTGTCAACCATCCTGCTGGCGGTAAGATTACTCGCATAGCCGCGCAAGAAATCGGTCTCTTGTTTATAGACATTTCTGAATCGCGGAATGTACCCGGAGGTTGGCCTTTTGCCTCCTGTCGTCTTGTCCAATTCCCCATCGTATTCCGCCGTAATTCGTCCCCGATAACTGTGAAAAGCCATGTGCGTTCCAAGTATTCCTGAGTCATTTCCAAGGCCATTCGGGAAGCGTGACGAAATGGAATTTAATAGGATTAAGTTCGTGGCCAAAGGCGATGCATTTACAAAAATGATCGACGCATAATATTCCTCCATTTCATGCGTCAGTGCGTTGACAACACGAACGCCCGTTGCCTTATTTTTCTTCTCGTCGTAGATTATTGAATGAACCACCGAATGCGGCTTTAAGGTCAAATTTCCTGTCTGATATGCCGCGGGCAAGGTAGCCGAATTACTACTGAAATAGCCGCCATACGGGCAACCACGTTCACAGAGCGTCCGACTTTGACATTGGCTACGGCCTACTGTTTGGTGAATTATTTCGGCCTGACTTAAGTTGGCCGTCCGCGCACTGATCACATGCCGATCCGGATATTGACTTTTGACTACTTGCCCAAAATGCTTCTCCACACAGTTCAATTCATAAGGCTTTAAAAACTCCCCATCCGGCAAAGTTTCTAAGCCATCTTTATTGCCTGAGATTCCCGCAAACTTTTCCACATAACTATACCATGGAGCCAGGTCGTTATAACGAATGGGCCAGTCAACGGCAAAGCCATCGCGCGCAGGTCCTGTGAAATCAAAATCACTCCAACGCTGCGTGTGTCTTCCCCATAAAAGCGATCGCCCGCCTACGTGATAGGCCTGAATCCAATCATAAGGTTTGTCTTGAATGTAAGGTTGCTCGCCGTCTTTCGTTAAAAAATGGGACGTTGCTTCGGTAAAAATAAAATTCTTGCTGGCGGTTTTATATTCCTTTTTGAGCTCTAGTGGAACTTGGCCGCGGTGCGGGAAATCCCATGGATTATGCATCATGGTAGGATAGTCGGCTACATGTTTGACGTCGCGACCACGATCCAAAAGCAAGGTTTTTAAGCCTTTTTCGGTGAGTTCTTTGGCGGACCAACCGCCACTGATTCCGGAGCCGATGACAATGGCATCAAATGTTCGTTTTTCTTTCGTGCCCATACCTACTTCCAAAAAGTGTCAAATGTTTTTCTAAATTGAGGAAAAGCAATTTCCGGCTCCGCAATTTCCATATGCCAAAGCTTCTCCCATTCAAAGCTGTAATAACCCGCGTAACCACCCTTTTTCAAGGCTTGAAGTGCTTCACGAACCGGGGCATTTCCTTCGCCCAACAGGGTATAAGTTTCGCCTTTTTCGGTTAACATCGCATCCTTGATATGCGTATGAAATATGTATTTTTTCAATTGGCTATACATGTAGGTTGGGGATTCTTTCGTCACCGACCACATGTTAAAGAAGTCCCAAACGAGGCCAACGTTCGTATGATTCGCTTCTTGCATGATATGCAATAACATGTCACTTTTAATCACTTTTCCGTGTGATTCAAGTAAGACTTTGACCCCACTTGATTTCGCATAATCTCCTAATTCTACTAAGCTTGAAATGATGGCGTCGACAGTCGCTTTTTCATCTTGATCTTTGGGGAGGTCGTTCGGAAAAACACGTATAAAAGGGCAGTTTAATTTTTGGGCCAAATCAATGTATTTCTTTGCATCGTCTAGATTGCTTTGGCGCTTTTTCGGATCCAGAAAGTGCATGTTGGCCGAAGACCCCAAGTTCACAATTTTGATATGGGAATCGGCTATTTCTCGCTTCGTACTTGCGATGTTCGAGGCCGAAAAAAGGGAATTCTTCGGCAAATCTAAATCCCCTTTAATTCCTCTGATTTCAATGCCTTGGTAGTTATTTGCGGAGGCATGTTGAAGCGCTTGAGAAAATGTCCAACCGGGACATCCTAATGTGGAAAAAGAAAGGAGTGGTTTTTTAGGTGCCGCAAAATCCAAGGCGGACAAGCCTATAAGGGCTGAACTTTGCTTTAAAAAGACTCTTCGGTTGCTCATGATTCCGTACTATTTATTTCGAAAGCCAGTGGAAGGTGTTAAGTGCAAATTGCTTCCAATCATACTCAGGTAGCTGCATGCCGGCAGAAATTTTATTTCCTCCCGACATCATATACATAGCCGTAAATCCATTGCAATCACCCAAAGCAACTACCTTTCCCTTACCGAATTTGCCGGCTAATGCTTGAGAATTAGCGGTACCTGAAGGTTCAATGCCATTATGTTTTACGATTGTTGCTGAAGGGGAAAGTTTAAAAATATTAGTGTACTTCTCTCCTGTTAATCCGCCGCCACCAAAGGTCACAATGGTGTTTATTTGTTCACCTGCTTTCTCTCCTTGGGTTATAGGGTGATCAGTGTTTAATAGACCATTGCTTCGGGTAAACTTTAGAAAGCCTTGTTTGCTTTTCATTTTTATAGAGGCATCATAGTGAATCGAATCAGAGACGATGCCAATCGATAGTTGAATTCCGAATTTATTGAATAGAGGAGTTACCGACTTATCTATGGGCGCATGCTCGTTAAACATCAGCAAGGAACCGCCGGCTGAAACCCACTCATGTAAGGCTGTTAACTCCTCATCAGTGAAGGTGATTTCATCGGTCACTTGCTTTTTTGAGCCAAACTTAAACGGCATGGCAGGGAAAATGACCAGCATTTTATACGGAGCTAAATAGGCTTTGGTAAACTTCATGGAATCCACCTTAACCTGATATCCATCAGCCGTAGCCACATCCATCAGTGGCTTCTCTAAGCCCATTTCTATAATAAAATTGTGATGACCTTTGTCGAATAAGACCGAGGGCCCTTTACCTTTTTTGTATTTTGGCTGTGCGACACGAGCATCGAATGGGCTATCGTTTAACATTTGAGCCTGCGATGTAAACGTCAAAAACATGCACAAAGTAAGCAGCAGGGGTTTCATAGAAATCGGTTTAAATGGAAAGTAAATTAGATGAAAAATTGATAATTTACCAATTGTCTTTAATTTCCGGCAGTTAAAATTGGAGTAATTTTTATGAGTAAAAATCAAGACGAGCGTTTTGCTCAGATGAGCTTCGCAACGGTTTATCCTTTATACCTCGCCAAAGTCGAGCGTAAGGGTCGGACCGAAGCCGAATTACTCCAAGTAATTGAATGGCTCACAGGATTTAATGAGAAAGAGGTAAGTCAGCTGGTTGCATCGAATGCAAACTTTGAAAGCTTTTTTGATCAAGCAACATTAAATCCAAATGCCTCGCTCATCACAGGCCTCATTTGTGGTTACCGCGTGGAAGATATTGAAAATCCACTGACCCAACAGGTTCGCTATTTAGACAAAATTGTGGACGAGTTAGCCAAAGGCAAATCCATGGATAAAATCTTACGAAAATCAGCATGAATATCGAATCATTTAAAGAAACCTTCGCGTTAGTCACACCCGATCCGCAGCTTTCGACGATTTTAAAAAGCCTTTGGTATGATGCCAAAGGTGATTGGAAAAGAGCACATGATTTAGTGGACCAATCACCAGGGTTAGATGCAGCTTGGGTTCATGCCTATTTGCATCGCAAGGAAGGGGATAGCTGGAATGCGGATTACTGGTATACGCGCGCGAAGAAAACGCGGCCTTCGTATTCCTTGGAGGAGGAATGGGCGAATTTGGTGACACATTTTCTGAATGTTTAAGCTACGACGTGCTTAAGTTAACTACCATGCGTTGATTTTACCATCCATCCAAGCGGACCGGTCGGTGACAAATTGTTTAAGTTTTTGGATCGAAACGTCATGATTGACCGAGGTGCCTTTGTCCCAAATGGCATAATTTCGTGTCGCGGCGCCTGATTTTTTAAGGGTTTGCGCGGCTTCGTCTATGATGGCATGCATAGAAGCTGTGGCTAGTTCAGACTTGCGTAACGATTGCCACCTAACTTTTACTGCATTTCTAAAGAGTGGATCAGCTAATAGGCGATCCCACCAGAACGGCACCATCCAGGCATCATTGGTCACAATTCGGTTGTAATTGGCCACCCACTCATTCATAGGAACTCGGGCACCATCTTCAAACCCTTGATTTAAATCCCAAACTGGCCCCATAGCTAAGCGCCCGTCTCGGTCTTTCTCCAGAAATGTACTGATGCGGTATGCGTCTACATTTCTACATAATTCGCTGATGATGAAATAATCAACAAAAGAAGGCAATACGATAAAATTGGAATAAGTACGCGTATTTCCTGAAAAGTCGTCTGCTACTAGTGCCCGTTCAAATTGGTCGATGTATTTAGCGATGTATTCCTTTTGTGCTTTCGTAATCTCCTCAGCTTTCGGGTAATCGTAAGTGAAATAGGTTTCTACATATTTTTGTGGATGATAGGGTGCTAAAAACGGCGGGAAGGAGATTTCCTTAGCGAAGATGTCAAATTTACTTCTGAAGCTATTGAACTCATTGTATGTGGCATCATCATTCCAGTTGGCCATGAAATAACTATCTGGTTTTCCGTCATGTTCGGGACCTGCGTCCGCTTTGTCAATTTTTAAGATATATCCGCCGGTTAGGTTGGTAGAAGTCGCATTCAGCGATTTGATATTTACCCGGTTATTATCCCGTTTAACTTTTTCACAGAAGTAATAGACCCCTTGATAAACGCCATTGACTTCGATTTCAACGAGCTGGCCACGGCTCGCATACTTGCCTATTTTGCGGGAGAATTCATACCCTACATAGTTGTGAATTAGGCTTTTGTCAATTTGATATTTGTCCTTAAAATTGACAATATGACCAATCAATCGCCAATCTTCTTCTGCAGGCATACCTAAAAAGGCCACATCCACGCCATCGCCCGTGGGCGTAATCGTTTCGAAATTATACGCTTTTTTGTCGGAGAGCCGGAAGCTTGTTTTACCCCGGTATGAAATGGAAATCCGTTGCTCTTGTGCGAGCTTTTTTTGCTTATAAATTTTCAGTTGGCCCACTACATCTGATCCATATTTCACCTCTTTTCCTTCGGTGGTAATGACGAGGTAGGGGACCTCACTTTCGCCAACTTCAACCGCGAATTGCTGGCCATCATCACCTTTTGGAATAGCAACTGGAATTTCAGTAGGTTTTTCGCAGGAAATGAAAATGACCAGGGAGAGAAAAAGTAGGCGTTTTAGCATGATGCGTTTACGTGCAGGTAAGGGTGAAATTTGGGCAAAGGTAACGACTATTTTTCAAACATTGTTACGACCTAAGTGCTACGAAAAGTCATTATTCGTTTAGTTATCGGACGAATTTCAACATAGAATTGACAACTTTCCCGGGTACCTCTTCCATCGGAACGTGGCCCACGTTTTTATAGATTTCCGCCCGGCTCCCTGGTATATCACGCAAGAAATTGTCCACATTGTTAACGCCTATCAAATTATCCTTGTCGCCCCACAAGATTAGTGTAGGCGTTCTGATGTCTTTAATTTTGAGAACTGGGGAATCCAAGAAACGCTTCGAACTTCCTGTAAAGGACCCTTTGAAAATTTCTAAAGCTGCAGCCCGGTTCCCTTCGCGAATAGCAATGTCATGAAAACGCTCCACTTGCGCATCAGTCACGCGTGCTGGATCATGATAAACAGTCTCTAAACTCTTGCGTACCAAAAATTTGGGGGTAGCGTAAAGTAATAAATTATTGATTACCGGTGTGGAGGCAATTTTGAAACCTAAAGATCCACTCTCGCCTTTTTTAGGATAACCAGCTGCATCGATCAATATCATTTTGGCCAGCCCTTGTGGATTGTGCAACGCATAATTCCAAGAGATAGCGCCGCCCATGGAATTGCCTGCGAGGATAAAGCGTTTGATCTTTAATCGGGTGGTGAATGAATCGATGAATTTGTTGTAATACGTAAAATTATAGGCATTTTCTGGGGAAGGGCCGGTTAAGCCAAAGCCTGGTAAATCCAAACTAATTACTCTCCGTTCAGCCTTCAAGCCCATCGCGACACTATCCCAGGTATTTAACGAGGACGACATGCCATGCAATAAAATCAAGGGGATAGAATCCGTTTGTACACCTTCGTCGCGGTAATGTACGTTCATACCTAAGATGGGCATGAACTTGGAATCCTGATTAGCATATAAAGGAATCAGCTCATCAACGGGCCGATCGCGTTCACAAATGATGAATAATAGAATGAACAGAAGGCCGAATAGTCCGCCGATAATTTTGCTGGCTAATTTCATGGGTATGTTGTTTTTAACGGCGTAAAAATACAGGATTCAAATTCGTTTAAGCTACGGAGCATATTAAATTTTTTGGCTGTTTAAAGATCTCCTAGATGCCTAAATTGAAAAAAAGCATACAATTGCATGGCAGCGAATCCATGGGGCGCTCTTATTTTATCAAAAAAATACATTAAATTGTGCCTTTGTCAATTTAACCTACTTTATTAATGAAAATGAAATCTATAGTTGCGATATGCGCCGTGATTGCGATGTCGTTAGTTTCCTTTAAGCCTTCTGATAAGGAATTACAATCCGAAAAACCATTTGGTGGTTTAGCCTTATATACGGTTCGCGATGCGATGAAAGATGCGCGTGCAACCTTACAAAAAGTAGCACAAGCGGGTTACGTCAATGTGGAGTCTGCAGGTTACAACAACGGCAAATTTTATAATTTATCTCCAGCCGATTTCAAGGCGCTTTTGGACGAAATGAAATTAACACCGATTTCTGCACATCAAGGATCGGCTAATTTTGAAAACATAGATCAGCAAATTGCTGACTTAAAAACAGCAGGATTCAAATACTTCGTAATTCCAGTTCCTCCGATGGGATTGTTTGGGTTTGACAATGTGAACAAACGCATGACTATGAAAGGTGGTGCGAAGAATTTGGCTGAAATCTTAGACAAATTAGGTGAGAAGTGTGCTGCGGCTGGTTTGCAGTTGTTGTATCACAATCACGATTTTGAATTCGTTAAGGATGCTGAAGGAATCGTTACGATTGATTATTTACTTGAGCATTGTAATCCTAAGTATGTCAACTTTCAAATGGACTTATACTGGGTGACCAAAGCGGGCGCTGACCCAGTGGCATATTTCAATCGCTACCCAGGTCGTTTTAAGATTTGGCATGTGAAAGACATGGATGATCAAGGTCGTTTTGCTCCAGTTGGGAACGGAAAGATTGATTTCAAGCGTGTCTTAGCCAACAAAAAATTGTCGGGCATGGAGTATTATTTCGTGGAGCAAGATGCGTGTTATAACGAGACGGCATTAGAAGCAATCGTGATTAGCCATAAAGGATTGGAGAAAATCGGATTTAAATAAGTTCAGGTGTATGAGAAAAGAAAAGCCTCGCAGATGCGGGGCTTTTTTATTTTTGCATTTGTAGAATATGTACATATATTTGTACACAAAATGGTACAATATGTTAACGACAACATTATCAGATTTTAGAAAAGATATCAAGAGCTACTTCGATCGTGTGACAGAGAGCTTTGATACGTTGATCATTAATCGAGGAAAGGATACGGGAGTGGTTATCATGTCATTAGAAGAGTATAACTCGTTAAGAAGTACGCAGCACGAATTATCCTCTCGTAAGAATCAACAGCGATTAGACGAATCCATCGAATCATTAAAAGAAGGCAAGAAACTCTATAAAGGTCTTGCTGAATAATGAAAATCGTATTCACGGAGCTTTCTTGGGAAGACTATCTGTATTGGCAGAAAATTGATAAGCACAAAATCAAGCGGATTAATGAGCTGCTTAAGGAGATTTCTAGAAGTCCTTTTGAAGGAATTGGGAAGCCGGAAGCACTAAAATACAATTATGCCGGATTTTGGTCGAGAAGAATTGATGAAGAACATCGATTGATATATCGAATCGTGGATGACGAAATCCAAATTGCCAAATGTCGTTTTCACTATGACTAATTCGCAAATCTCACATTCAAGCCTATATACCACGTACGGCCATCGGCAGGCAAAATACCTGGGCCCGGATAACCCCCAGATCTGCGTGTAAAATAGCGCGCATCCGTTAAGTTATTCACCCCAAACTTCAGTTGGGCATATTTTTTGAATTTATAAGACCCAGAAATATCTTGTACTTGGTAGGCAGGAATTAGACCTGTAGTCGCTGCTGCATTAGGGGTTACCGTGTTACTCGCGTCAGCAAAGGCTTGACTGATGTCGCTGATTTGCCAACTGACAGATAGGCCTTTTTTGGAATAGGTAATTCCATAGCGATTGATTTTGTCCGGGGCATTTTCCACGTGTTTACCTGCTAGATTTCCCTCCACGATTTTGCCATTAATGACCGATGTCGTTTGGAAGTCTAAGTAACGCGCACGAATGGCTGCTACCGATGCAAAGATGGAAATGTTACCCCAGCGCTGATGTTTTAACCAGGCAGTGGTAGGACTAAAATCAATGTATGCCTCCGCCCCTTTTGAAACCGAATGCCCCAGATTTGTCCGGTATTGGTAAATTTTTCCTTCGCTGTTTGTTTGCGAAATGGTCCCTATGCGATTAGCATAATCCAAGTAAAAATAGTCCACATCGAAAGTCAAGTAATTACTAATTTCTCCCCGATAGCCTAGGTCAAAGTTGAACCCGCGCGCATCTGATAAATTGGGATCAATGACATCCGTTGTTGCCGGAGGCAATAAATCAGAGGACAAAACTGGACGATAGGCTTGTGCAATGTTACTGTACAATTTCGTGTTTGGACTAAGTTTGTATTCGGTACCAACACCCAGTAAAACAAAGGATCTTCCCCGGCGGCTAGGAACTGCAGCTAGCGGTACCCCAGCAGTACTTAATCCAGACTGTCCAGCCATGCGCGTATCTATTTTTTCCAAGCGCGCGCCCAGCGTGATAAGTAGGGGATCTGTAGGACGCAATATGGTTTCTGCAAAAGCGGCATAATTGATGTTTTGGAAATTCAAATCACGTAAATACAAGCCTTGAACGGCAAAATTCATATCATTTCCAGCGCTGCCTACCCCCACCTGCTTGCGCTTCATGTCACCATGAAAATACCGAATTCCGGTTGCAACCGTATTTTTCCAAGTGCCTAGATTATAATTTAACAAGTAGCGCAATTCTAGGCCATTAGTTTGGTATAAATCTCGATCTACTTGGCGACTACCCAACGGATCTATTTCAGTGATAGATCTTGTAAATCCAATGGAATTACGCTCAGCCGTCGTGCCAAAATACTTGACGCTAAGTTTAGAGTCCGTATTGATAATGTAGTCCGCCGTGAGCGCATAGATAAACCAGGGATTGCTAAACCAGTTTCTAGCACGCAAACTTTGTTGGGCATTTTGGGCAAAAGCCACATCCGTTAACCCGCCGGCTTGTTGGCTTTCTGTTTGCATGTAGGTCAACTGCGCGCCTACTTTTAGTTTGTTCGATAACGCATATGAAACTTCTGCATGGGAGTGGTCGGTGTTGAAATAAGCGTTTTGGCGCCAACCATTTCCACGTCTTTTTTGGTAGTAAGTCGTATAGGACAGTCGGCCTGACGTACCTCCCACATAGTTAAATGAACTAAACAATCCATTGTTCCCCGTCGTGTTTTGACTTTCTACGACTAGCTTGGTCGATAAATCAGGTTTACGTAAAACGAAATTCATGAGTCCTCCAAACTGCGGGCCATATTGCAAGGAGCTCGCACCACGAATGATTTCGATGCGGTCAACGACCTCCATGGGTGGCGTATAATAAGCCTCTGGGTATCCCATAGGATCAGGCGTGATGTCGTACCCATCCATGCGCACATTGAATTCCCATGAACGGTTGGGTGAAAGTCCCCGGGAAGCAACCCCCAATTGAATGCCTGACCCATCACTTTCCCAAACTGAGATTCCTGGAGTTCTAGAGAAAATTTGACGGGAGTTATTCATGGCTAAATTCGCCTGCAGGTTGTCAAGCACGATAACTTCATTTTTCTTCCCAGCTGTGATGGTATATTCGTTTACCTGAGGCAAAAATGTATTGCCTTTGACACCGGATTGGGCGGAGACAGAGACCCCTTCTAGTTCGGTCACATCACTTAAGCTGAAATTTACTTCATGCTGCTCTGCGCCTTGAATGGTAATTTCTTTGGTGCTTGGTTTATAGCCTACAAAGCTAGCCTTGACCGTGTAGGATCCGGGTTTTAAGCCTTTCAGTACGTAATTCCCTTTGAGATTACTTTCTACTCCCCGAACGGTACCGACTAAAACGATTGTTGCGCCTGGAAGTGCCTCGTTTGATTCCGAGGTAATTAACCCTGAAATCGAACCCAACTGCGCATTGGAGGAGAAAGAAAGTAGTAATACAAAGGCGAATAGCGCTTTTTTCACACAAAACTTATTTAGACTAATTTTAAATAGAGCACAAATGTAGGGAGGCATATCGAGATGTGCAACTCTATTTAGAATTATTTTAAATAAGAATTTTTAAGTCCACTTTTTAACCACGTAGATGGAAAGCCGTACTTTTGAGGATCCGATGAATCAACGCATGAAGAAGCTTTTGTTTTTGGTATTTGGCATCATGCCTAGCATATATGCACAAGATGTGACGTTAAGCCAGCTGACGCAAAACACGTTTATACATACCTCCTATTTACAAACGAATGATTTCGGACGTGTTCCTTGTAATGGACTGGTTGTGCGCAATGGACAAGAAGCGCTTGTTTTCGATACGCCTACAGATGACCAAAGTGCCCAAAAACTAATTCACCTCGTGCAGGATTCCTTGCATTGCAAAATCGTCGCTGTTATACCTACCCACTTTCATAACGACTGTTTGGGCGGGCTGTTGGCATTTCATACAGCAGGAATACCCTCGATTGCGCATGAAAAAACAATAGAATTGACCAAAGCAAACCAACTAATCGAACCGCAGCAAGGATTTAAAGGGTCGACGACTTTGCGGGTAGGAACACAACACGTGCTGGTTAAGTTCTTTGGAGAAGGTCATACCCGAGACAATGTGGTGGCCTATTTTCCAAGCGAACAGGTGTTATTTGGCGGATGTTTAATCAAAGAATTAAATGCTTCCAAGGGCTACTTGGGAGATGCAAATGTGCAAGCCTGGTCAGCAACAGTGAAACAAGTACAAGCTAATTTCCCGGATGTGAAACATGTCGTACCCGGACATGGCGCAGCCGGCGATTCCCGTCTGTTAGCCAACACGCACAAATTATTCGAAAAATAAAGGTTAAAGAGTCAGATAAAGCGAATCTAAAAAGTGCGCAAGATCTCTGTCTTTTTGCGTTACCGAATTCCCTGCATCATGCGTTTGTAACACCACATGAATTCGATTATAGGTATTTGTCCAGGTAGGATGGTGATCTAGTTCTGAGATTTTGATGGCGGCTTGCTGCATAAACAACATGGCCGCTTCAAAGGTCTCAAATTTGAATGTCTTTTCTAGGCTTTTCGCCGATTCTGTCCAGTTGCTCATACGATATGTTTAATGTGAAACGGCGTAGCTGCTATTTTGTTTTACGCCTTATTTATGTATCCTATAAACAAAACGGTTTCTTCTTAGTTAAGGCCTTGAAAAATCTACACATGTTCTTATGAAAAGAAACGAGTTTTTAACCACATTAACAGGAAGTTTCTCTGTTGCCTGCGTCGCCTGCCTAGCGAGCGCCTGCTCAAAAGAGGAGAACGGCGCTCCAAGTGCTGTGAATAAACCGAATACGCCAAGTACCGGTTTCTCCATTAATTTGGATACTGAATTAAAAGCTGTTAATGATTTTGTAGCCAGAAGTGGATTCATTGTCATTCGCAAAGCTGCCGGAAATGCACCCGCGAATTTCTTAGCTGTTTCATCCGCATGTCCACACGCAGGGGCAACCGTAGAATATAAGAATTCGACATCGTCATTTTTATGTGCCGCACATGGATCCACATTTAGCGGAACGGGTGCCTTAGTTCAAGGACCGGCAACGGTAGGGCTCACCAAATTTGATGTTGAAATAACAGGCTCAACCCTTCGCTTAAAAAACTAATCGCATTAATTTTTTTTATAAAAACCATAATGAAATTAATTTTTTTTAATCAATTCCGCCGTTTAAGTTTGTAGCATAGACATTTGACTGTGCGATTTCAGTTGAATATTTAATTAATGAAAAAGGGGTGTCAATAAAGCCGAGCAGATTTGTTTGGCTTTATTTATTCAAAGTGTTTCTGCTTAATCTGCTCTTTGTTTTCAATGACATAGTTCATGAAAGCTTTCGCAACAGGGGATGGACTTTTCTCCTTGTGCCAGATCAATTTCCACGTCGTACTAATCGGTAATCCACTGCGCTTAATAATGGATAATTGGCCATTTTTCAATTCGTTTTTTATGCCAATCATCGGCATAATCGAATACCCAAGTCCCGCCATTACTGCCTGCTTTACTGCCTCATTGGACATCAACTCCAATTTTTTCAGCGCATGAATTCCCTGTTTTTTCAAATAGTTTTCCATTACTTTTCGCGTTCCAGATCCATTCTCTCGAAAGATTAAGGGGAGCTCTTGATTAAACTCCTTAAAGGCAAAATTTGGGTTTAACTTGGCTGTTTGGGGGTTGCCAACTAGATATAATTCATTTTCCAGAATGTCAATATATTCAAAACTTGGACTATTAATATCCGTGGAGATGAGACTAAAATCTACTTCATTGTTCTCTAAACTTTGGAAAACTTTCTCCCGATTTGTCACATCGATACTGATCTCGACGCCCGGATTTGTCTTCAAAAAATCAGTTAGAAAATAAGGCATCACATACTTTCCTGTAGACACAATCGATATTTTTAAGCGACCCAATAATTGGTCCTTAAAAGCCATCGTTTTATAATTGATGGCATATACTTGATCGATAATTCCCTCTGCTGATTTGGCAATTTCTAAGCCAAATTCAGTCACATATATTTTTTTACCAATGATTTCAATCAAGGGAATCTCAAATTGAGCTTGAAAGTTTTTTATCTGAATGGATACTGCCGGCTGGGTTAAATTTAACTCCTCGGCGGCCTTGGTAATGCTCATTGTCTGAACAACCTTTAAATAAATTTGCAATTGATTCAGTGTATAATTCATAAGCGGGTCTAATGTATTTCATTATAAACTTAAATAAAAATTATCTAATTGTCGGGCGTTTCTTTGTAATTAAATTTTTTCACATGAAAACAGCTTACCGTAGTCTTTTTATTATTCTTCATGTTTTAGGCATCATCGCCGGACTATGTATCACCTTTACGACACAAGATCCAGTAATGGATAAGTTAATTGTTAGTATCCTTATTTTACTTACTTTGAATTTATTGCGCTTATCTCAGCAGCATCAATAAAATCGCCCTATGTCTAATTTTGAACTCTTAATATTCAATTTAAAAAACCCAACGCTCCTATTTTTTCTCTTGGGTGTCGTGGACAAACTTGTCAAAAGTGATTTAGAAATTCCTTCAGCTTCTAAGGGTTTCATCGCGTTGTATTTACTCTTTGCGATTGGGTTTAATGGTGGTTCGGAACTGGCCGTGACCGGTATCACCCAAGAAGTGATCCTTCAATTGTTATTTGGATTTTTATTAGCCACCCTGATTCCGATCTACTCTTTCTTTATATTAAAAGTCAAATTAAACTCCTACGACGCCGGGGCGATTGCTTCCTCCTATGGTTCAGTAAGCGCGGTTACTTTCGTAACTGCCGTCGCTTTTTTAGAGATGAACAACATGAAGGAAGGCGGTGAAATGGTAGCCGTCATGGCCTCGATGGAATTTCCGGCGATCATCATGGGCGTTATTTTAATGAATTTATTTCCGGCTACCTCGCAATTACCCGCGCCCAAAGCACCTTGGAAGTCGGCATTTAAACACTCCTTAACCAACGGAAGTGTTTTGATGATTTTCGGTAGCTTACTCATTGGATTTATATCCGACTCGAATCAATCCGTTGGCATTAAGCACTTTACCTCCGATATCTTTAAAGGCTTTTTAGCCATCTATTTATTGGATATGGGGATGGTGGCTGCCAGTCGCTTCAAAGCGTTTAGAAAACAAGGCGCTTTCTTAATTGGCTTTGCTATTTTGATCCCGCTAATCAACGGGATATCAACCGCCTATTTTAGTCAGTTTGTTACCATGAATGAAGCTAATCGGCTCATTTTTGCCGTGTTGGCAGCCAGTGCATCCTACATTGCGGTACCTGCCGCCATGCGTTTGGTTGCCCCCAAAGCGGATCCAGGTTTATTTATTCCCATGGCATTAGGGGTAACTTTCCCTTTCAACATTACCATTGGAATGCCATTGTTTCTTCAGATCATACATGGATAGTTTAACCCATTTTTCGGGGAGAAAAATCGTTATTGCCACCAAGCACGGCAAAGAAAATGTAATCGCGCCACACTTGACGAAGGACTTGGGCTTATATTGTTTCGTGACGGACCAGCTAGACACGGATCTGCTCGGGACATTTTCTGGCGAGGTAGACCGAACGGATAGTCCACTTGAAACGGCACGAAAGAAATGTCACCTAGCCATGGATTTGACCTCAGTAGATTTAGCTATCGCATCAGAAGGTTCGTTTGGCCCACACCCTAGTATCCCATTTATCCCTGCGCACGAAGAATTTTTGCTGCTCGTCGATAAGAAGAATAACTGGGAATTTTTGGTCCGAAAACTGGAGACCAAAACAAATTACCGCCAAATCTCGTTGACTTCCATCGATATGTTAACGGATTTTTTAGACCAAGCCAAATTCCCTTCGCACGGGTTGATTGTTAAGAAACAGACAGATGATGCGGCTGATTGTGTCAAAGGTATTCATGACAAACAAGTGCTGCATCAAACAGTGGAGTATTTCTTACGTCGTTTTGGCCAATGTACGGTAGAAACCGATATGCGAGCCATGCATAATGCCACGCGCATGGGTGTAATCGATGGGATGACTGCTTCCTTAATCCAGCAAATAAAATCCACCTGTCCCACGTGTCAAACTCCTGGTTTTTCGCTCAAGGAAAAAGAGCGCGGTCTACCCTGTAGCCTATGTGGCAAACCTACGCGCACCGTAAAAGCAGATATTTATGGGTGCCAAGCATGTACATATACCGAACACCGTTCCCCTGGTCACGCCATGGAAAAAGAAGACCCCATGTATTGTGATTTTTGTAACCCTTAATTCCATATGATTACAACCGATATATCACTCATTCGCGAGCGCCTCAACCAAGGAGAGCTCATCGGCCTACCCACCGAAACGGTGTATGGTCTTGCCGCGAATGTATTCAACTCCAAAGCGGTAGCGAATATATTCACGACCAAACAAAGGCCAACCACCAATCCGCTGATTGTGCATGTGGCCTCGATCAGCCAAGCGCGTGCACTCGTCAAACGCTTTCCAGAAAAAGCGGATCTCCTAGCCAAACAATTTTGGCCAGGACCCCTAACCTTGATTCTGCCTAAAAATCAATCGGTGAGCCATGCCGTGACGCCTAATCAAGAAAACGTGGCCATTCGTATCCCCAATCACCCCGCGGCGATCAACCTGTTAAACCAATTGGATTTTCCACTCGTCGCGCCAAGTGCTAACCCCTTCAACCGGATTAGCCCCACCACGGCAGCCCATGTAGATGCCT
>JAIXRT010000202.1 GCA_027485075.1 Cytophagaceae bacterium | reverse complement strand
GCTTTCAAAATGTCCCCAAAAATCACACTCGTACCCAATAAAATCAAACCAATTTTTACGAATAATTCGGTCGAAAGTGTTTCCGTTAACCAGGCTGGCAAGGTGAAGAAATTGCTTAACAACAATCCGATTGTTAAGCTAAAGATCACCGCTTCCAGATTCCAATTTTTCAAAAATGCATTGCCCGCAAGCACTAAGGCGAGCGAGGTAAGCACGAAGACAATGGGGAAGCCTTTGGCTGTTCCTGTGACACTTTTGCCTAATACACTAGCAGCGAGCAAGGCGATTATAAAAGTGAAAACAAAAATCTGACCGAGCTTGATTAAGTTGGCCGCTGTAAGCACTTTTTCTGTTAAATCACTTGCAGTTTCCCAGCCAAAAGATGGGGACGGAATTTTCACCCCTACTAGGGCAACTCCGATGATGATAAATCCAAAAAGGACAACCGTCCAATCTTCTGTTAAAATGCTCTTTTTCATTATTTCGCTGGAGTAATTACAATGTTTCTATATTCTACCGGACCATGATCCCCTTGAATCATAATCGGACCTGGTGCAGCCTCATCGCTATCCATCGCGCCGCCTGTGATGCCGGGAATGTTTTGCTCGATGATTACTTTTTGACCATTTAACGTAACTGAAACTTTACGTCCCACTAAAGTGATATCGTAGGTTTGCCATTCCCCCGATGGTTTTGCTGCTTGGAACAAGGGGTCGATAAACCCATAAATTCCGCCTAAATAAATGCTATATGGCTCTTTTCCATAGCTATCTTCCACCTGAACCTCATAACGTCCACGCAAATACACCCCGCTATTACTTCCTGGCGGCAAACGGAATTCAATATGCAATTTGAAATCCGTAAACTTTTGCTCGGTACAAATATTCGCTCCCGAAGCCGCACTCTTCATCACGCCATTCTCCACAACCCACTGATTCTTCGGGCCCAAAGCCTTCCAACCAGTCAAATCTTTTCCATTCAATAATGATATTGGCTTACCCCATGTAGGCTCCGATGAACGCCACAACGAAGGCGCGCGAACACCTGTAAATGCCATCGATTTCCCGTTTGGCTTAACCAATGTCCCCGTTAATTTTCCATCTTTCAAATCTCCCTCAAATGACAAATACGCATCCTCCTTCTCCCACTGTGGTGGAATCTTAAACGACACATGGCCATCCTTAAAAAACACTTCAGCGATGGGACGCGCCGAACCGCCATCCCCCACAAAATGCCCAGTCAATGTCCGCAATCCGGAATGGCGAACCTGCAACCAAGATGGCGCTGTCGACACACCCCCGTTCCGATTTTCCATCGAAACTGTTAAATCCCACGCACCTTCTAACGGATGGTGCCCCTGTGCCAAAGCGCTGGACGAAAATGCCATTAACGCAATCAATAATTTTTTCATAGGTCTACGATTTAACCGCCTCCATTCGAGGCGAAATGAAATGAATAAGCAACCACGCAAATAAATACGCGCAGCCACAAGCCACAAATATAACATTATATCCGGCCGACAAAGCCTGGTCTGCCTTGTAGGAATCTAAAATTACGCCAATAATATATGGGAAAATCACACCACCCAATGAGCCCGCCAAACCACCAATTCCCACCACCGAAGAAACCGCATGCTTCGGGAACATATCAGATACGGTGGTAAAAATATTTGCCGACCACGCCTGATGTGCCGAGGCCGCTATGCTAATTAAAAATACCGCCTGCCAAATATCCGTCGCCCAACGCGCCCCGATAATCGGCACGGCACACAACGCAAAAAAGAACATCGAATATTTGCGCGCCTTATATACCGGCCAACCTTTCTTGATAAAATACCCGGAAATATACCCGCCGCCAATACTACCGATCGACGTGCACGTAAACAAAATCGCTAAATGTAAACTTGGCTTTTTCAAGTCCAGCGCGAAAGTCGTCGAGAAATACGACGGCAACCAAAACAAGAAAAACCACCAGATCGGATCGGTGAAAAACTTGCCGACGATGAAAACCCAGGTTTGGCGATACCCGAAAAGTTTACCCCAAGCAATGGGCGCAACTTCGGTCACATCTTCCTCCTCGTTTTGAATGTGCGCTAATTCTTCGGGCGTCACGGATTTGTGCTTAGCCGGAATCTCATAAAACCACCACCATAAGGCCAACCAAATAAATCCAATTGCACCCGTAATCAGAAACGCCTCCTCCCAGCCATAAGCTCCCAAAATCCACGGCACCATAATCGGCGCGACCATCGCCCCAATGTTTGCCCCCGAATTAAAAATACCCGTAGCTAAAGCTCGTTCTCTTTTAGGAAACCATTCTGCCACCGTCTTAATCGCTGCCGGAAAATTTCCCGCCTCGCCCGCGCCCAACGCAGCCCGTGCCGCACCAAAACCAAATGTCGTTTTCGCCAAGGCATGTGCCATCGCCGCAATCGACCAAATAACAATCGAAATGGCATAGCCCATTTTGGAACCGATCTTATCAATCACTTTTCCGAATGCTAATAATCCGATTGCATACGACGCCGTGAAACACATCACGATGAAACTATAATCGGTTTCCGACCAGTTTAATTCTTTCTCCAGCGTAGGCTTCAATAAGCCGATCACCTGGCGATCCAAATAGTTAATCGTCGTCGCAAAAAACAAGAGGGCAACCACCACCCACCGATAATTTCCTTTCATTAGAATCCGATTGAATTCCCGCCGTCAACCGGGATTGAGACGCCTGTTACGTAATTGGATGCATCCGATGCTAAATACACCGCGGCCCAACCAATATCCTCCGGTTTCCCGAAATAGCCCATCGGCGTGCGATCCATCGCCTTGTGCTTCCGATCCGGATCCGAATTCATGGCAGTCCGACTCATCGCCGTTTCAATAAATCCAGGTGCAATGGCATTCACACGAACACCTTTACCCGACCACTCCGAAGCCAGCACACGCACCAACCCATAAATACCGGTTTTTGACGACGCATATGCCGCCACGCGATCGATGCCGTAATAAGCCGCCATGGACGAAATCATGATGATCGAACCTTTACCTCTTTCCAACATATGTTTCCCCACTTCACGGGTTAGCGCAAAAACGGCATTCAAATTCACATTGATAATGTTGGCAAAATCGTCGTCTGAAACTTCCACAGCAGGGCGCTTCATGTTGATGCCCGCGTTATTAACAAGGATATCGATGGCGCCATACTGCGCCACTAAACCCGTTACCAGCTGTGCCGTTAAGTTCAAATCAGACACATCATTCACCGCATAATGGGCTCCTGCACCTAGGCTAGCCGCAGCTTCTTTGAGGACATCTGCGCGCCGACCGGTTATCACAACCGTTGCGCCGGACGCTAAAAAGCACTTCGCGATGTCGTATCCGATTCCGGTTCCGCCACCCGTGATGAGCGCCACGCGCCCCTGTAATGAGAATGGTTGTTGCATCTTATTTTAGCTGATAAATTCGTACAATTTCTTTTATTTCTGCCAAAGTCCGCGCAGGCGTACCATAGCTAATAGGTAA
Source organism: Cytophagaceae bacterium (assembly GCA_027485075.1). Lineage (GTDB taxonomy): Bacteria > Bacteroidota > Bacteroidia > Cytophagales > Spirosomataceae > Aquirufa. The sequence goes on along the minus strand of JAIXRT010000202.1, from coordinate 3,191 downwards.
CTTCGAGTAGGTTTGAAAGTACAGTAAATTCGCATCGCGCCATAAAACCGACTCGCGTTGCTGCGCCGCTAATCGCCCCCGCACATCCGCAAAAATTTCCGGATCGACCTTGCCTTGCAACGAATCCCAATCCCTTTGCATGGCCTCCACTTCCTTTAAACCTGTGTTGTATCGATAGCAGAATTCGTCCCAAAGCGTTTGACCTGATGATAATTTATCCTTCCAACCGATGTGATGAAACCACAATAAATAATCCAAATCTGTTTTGGCTGGATCGTTCCATTGCTTCGCTACCTCCGGGTGATACAAACTCAACGCATTGCTGCCGGTGGCTTTTCGGTCAAAACCTAGGCCAACCGAATCCGCACGGTGGTAGTAGATCGAAGTCCAGTCGGGCCGTTGGCTCCGCTCCAACCACGGTTCTGGTCCCCAGTGAATCCCCTGGCCCATCACGTGGTGCAAGCCTAGCGGCGTTGTAAATTTCACATAGGTATCGCGGGATTTCATCAAAATATCCGTAGCCGTTTTCGCCGCTTTTTCATCGCGCGTTAAGGTCTGCTTCACCCACTCATCCGCAATTTGTGAAGAGCTCAACGTGTGATCCCAAGCCAAACGCCCGAACGCATACCAGTTGGCCTGCGACATCAAATGCCCCGTCCAATTCCGATCCGAGCCCGTATTCGCCACTCCGGCCATCATCGTAATGTGTTCATTCCCTAAACTTCCGTCGATGACTTTCGCGACGGTAGATCCTTTCCCGTTTTGGTACGTATCCGAATCCAAGCATTCCTTGAACAGAATCGATTGGTAAAAAATATTCGTACTAAATCCGGTGTATTCTTGCGTAATCTGAAATTCTAAGGCCAAAGGTGTCTTCGGCATCGCGCCAAATAACGGGTGAAACGGCTCCCGCGGTTGGAAGTCGATCGGACCATTTTTCACCTGAACAATCACGTTTTTCGCAAAGGTCCCGTCCAACGGTTTGAAGTCATTATAGGCTTCTTTGAATCGATCGCCTTTTGGATTGGGTGCATACACAAAGGCGCGCCAGATGACAATGCCGTTGAAAGGTTTCACGGCCTCGGCGAGCATGTTTGCGCCGTCGGCATGAGTGCGCCCAAATTCCTGCGGACCAGGTTCGCCCTCGGAATTTGCTTTAACCAAGAATCCACCAAAATCAGGAATGTAGCTGTAAACATCTTTGGCTTTTGAAGCCCACCAAGCACGCACTTCAGGATCTAAGGGATCCGAAGTTTTCAGTCGGCCTAGGATTTTAGGGGATGCAAAATTCACCGACAAGAATAATTTAATCCCATACGGACGGAACACGTCGGCAAGGACTTTGACTTTCGCTAAATATTCGGGTGTCATGAAACGCGCGGAGGCATTGACATTGTTGACCGAAACCGCGTTGATCCCGATGGACGCATTTGCGCGGGCATAATCTGTGTAGCGCGGGTCGACCGTTTCAGGTAATTCGTACCATTTCCAAAGTGATTGACCGGCGTATCCACGCTCGATCGTTCCCATCACATTGTCCCAGTGATTGAGCATGCGCAATTTTACTTTGGGCGAAGAGCTGATATCTGCCAAAGGCTTTTCTTGTTGAATCGTGCGCAACAATTCGAACACGCCGTACAGAATTCCGCGGTCGGAACTGGCTTTGATGCGGATGGACTTGCGGCCAACAATACTGGCACCTTCGACGGTAATTTTTGCTTTTTGGTCGACCTGAATCTCAAACCCTTCGGCTGGAATTTTCGAATCCAACACAAATTGAATGCTTCCATTTTTCGCTAAACTGGAAGGCGAAATGCCCGTCAAGCCTTTCAATCCGCTGGTCAATTCTTTGCGCGCCGTCTCTAAAATGGGAGTTGATGGAAACTCCGAAGACACAGATTGCGCATAGGGCGCATAGCGAGAAGCAGACGCTACTTTGTCGAATTTCAACCATAAACGGTAGCCGTCATCTGCCTTCAAAGCGAAACTACAAACGAGAAAAAACACAGCTAAAAAGGAACGAATCGCTAATTCAAGTCCGCGGATTTCCGCCAGCCCGCGTAAACGTCCGATGGCCGAATAGCCAGGATAGGTTTTCTTGTTCAGGTCATCGAGCATTTGGTGACCATGGTCGGGGCGCATCGGAATGCCTTCGCCTCCTTTTCTTTTTTCCTCCTCGACAACGGCTTTGACGACTTCAAACATATCCACGTCGCCCGTTAAATGCGGCGCCTCGTGAAAAATCAACGGATCATTTTGTTCCCTGAAAGTTGCACGCAAATGCAAGAAATGAATGCGATCAGCGAACCGACGAATCATGTGGGGCAAATCATTATCTGCCCGAACGCCTAAAGATCCGGTGCAAAATGTAATGCCATTGGCCCGTTCCGGAGATGCAGACATTAAAGCCGCTAAATCCGATTCTGTACTTACGACACGAGGTAGCCCTAATAAAGGAAACGGAGGGTCGTCAGGATGGATGCACAGGTTAATGCCTAATTCTTGTGCCAAAGGTGCAATCAAACGCACGAAATAGTGCAGATTTTCGCGCAATTGATCCGCAGAAATAGCCTTGTATTCGTCTAAAAGACTTTGGAAATTCTCTAATTGAAACGCTTCTTCGGAACCCGGAAGGCCTAATAGTGCCGTATTTTTTAACTCCTCTTTTTCTTCGTCCGACATGGTAGCGAAACGCTGCGAAGCCGCAGCCTGTACCGCTGGCGAATAATCTGAGGCAGCACCTGGGCGCTGTAAAATATGCAAATCAAAGACCGCAAAGTCCGTCCATACAAATCGTAAGGCGCGGGCGCCGTCCGGCATCTCGAAATTCAGTTTGGTCCGGGACCAATCTAACACGGGCATGAAATTATAACACACCGTTTTAATTCCGCAAGCGGCTAAATTTCGCAAAGAGGTTTTGTAGTTTTCAATCAAGCCATCGCGTGACGGCAATGCCTTTTTAATTCCCTCGTGGACCGGAAGCGATTCTACCACTGACCAATGCAAAGGAGACCAATCATTATTACCCGCTTCAATGATGGAGATCCGTTCCTGAATGGCTTCGATGGGCCAAACCTCCCCCACGGGAATTTGATGTAATGCGGTAACAACTCCGGTACACCCGGCTTGTCGTATATCCATCAACGAAACCGGGTCGTTCGGACCGAACCAGCGCATCGTGTGTATCATGT
>JAIXRT010000148.1 GCA_027485075.1 Cytophagaceae bacterium | reverse complement strand
TATAAATCGAAGTAACCCGACCAGCCATGGCATTAAATCCTGCAAACGGAATTGATTTACCTATATTGGTATCCGTCCACGAATAGCCAAATTGGCCAAATAATCCATTATAATCAGGTGTTTTAACACCATAAATAGAATCTTTAAAGAAAGGTGCTGCAGAAGTTCCCGCCACGGTAGTAAAAGCATTTTCAAGTTCGGCATCCGTAAATCCGCGACCGAGTTTCAAATAATATGTTTGATATAAAAGTTTGAAAACATCGTCTAATGAACGAGCGCCTTTGGTTTGGCTTATGATCCACATATTCAGAACACCTCCCAGTAAAGATCCTTTGTCATAATAAGAAACTGTTGAATTACGAGAATTCTCATTTGGACGGTAATACTTGATCCAAGCATCCCAACTTGCTTCAGAGGCTGATTCCACCTGATTTCCTGGGGTATTCTCCACACCAGAAATTTCATCAGCTAAGCCTTTTATGTAATCTGACGTGGAAACCATACCTGTACGCTGATTAATCACATCCGCATAATAGCTCGTCATTCCTTCAGAAAGCCATAAATTATGGGTATAATTTTCATTTTCGTAGTCAAAAGGTCCTAATGATTTAGGACGAATGCGCTTTATGTTCCATAAATGAAAATACTCATGGGCTAATAGGTTCATGATTCCTTGGTAACCTTTCGCTGTCTCATAATTAGAACGCGTTACCTGACATGTGGTTGAATACAAGTGCTCCAAACCGCCACCACCGCGGTTTAAATTATGAATGATGAATAAATAATGATCGCAAGGATGTTCGCCAACCACTTTTTGTGCTTCCTCCGCCATCTTCGTTACATCAGCTAAGAATTTTACTGAATCAACTTTCGCAGGGCCATAAAAGGCAATTTGGTGTGGAATATTATTTACTTTAAAATCCCAGACTTTATGGTTTCCAATTTCGATAGGGGAATCGATTAACTCATCTAAATCTTTGGCAACGTATGAAAATCCACCTACGTGCTTCAGGGCAGTTGACACCTTTTTGAAGTCTTTATGCGGAACAATACTTAATTCCTGCGGTCCCTTGGCCCATTTTGCGACATACATTAACACACTTGCCGGATTAATGTATCCATGCGAATCATCTAAAAATGAGGTGCGTACAGAAAGTTCAAAGGCATACACTAAGTAATTTACCTTCACTTGTTTCATCCCGGGACTAAGGGAAATACGCCATGTATTCTTTGAAATTTTAGAAATAGGCAGGGAATTTCCTTGTGCAGTAGCTGAAACCTGCTCCACATTTCGAGCAAATTCACGGATCAAATAAGAACCCGGCGTCCAGGCTGCCATCTTAAGGTCGATGAACTTTGCGGTTTCTTGACTCACATCTAGCGTCGTAGTGACTTCAAAATAATGGGAGTGTGGCTTGGACATTTGAATCAAGTGCTTGATAGGAGCAGCGCTCAATTCAAACCCCAGAATTAATAGGCTTAGAATTGCTAATTTCTTCAGTAACATTGATTTATAGTTTATTGGGATGAAATAGAAAACCTAAAATTAGTAAAATAGGCCGTATCTCCTAAGAAATAGCTATTAATTGGTATGGCGACTTTTAAATAAATCAAATGTCCCAAACAATAATTTGAAAGAAAAATCGTATTTTTGATTCAATGTGCATGTTGTAACCATATTCAAATGAATAACCATTCAAGATCGATTCGCTGGATAACAGCTTTCCTTTTTTTCATCGTGAGCTTGGGGGCCTTTGGCCAACAAACACTTAGTTTCAAAGATCATACGTTGCATTTTCGTCAGGCCAAAGAATACTTTGACGCGAAAAATTATGTAGCGGCTCGCGAGGAATTCAATGCATACCTCGGAAGTATTGAACCATTAAGTAATGAGCAAGCCGGGCAGAAGGTCCTAGCTGAATATTACATGACCATGTGTTCTTTATATATGAGTCAGCCTGAAGCGGAGATATTAGCTGAGCGATTTGTGGCAAATAACCCTGAACATCCGCAAGCGATTAAGTTGCTACGCGGAATAGGTACCTTTTTCTATGACAATGGTGACTATGCCAAAGCGGTTAAATACCTAAGTAAATCATCCGAAACGAATTTAGAGGCCAAATACAAATTAGCCGTTTCGTATTACGAATTAAAAAACTTTGTGGAAGCCCTACCTTATTTCAATGAAATTAAGGTGGAACAAGAAGAAGAATATGCACTTTCTGCTGCCTATTATGCGGCTGTGATCCAATTTAACGACAAGCGTTACGCAGATGCAGCACCTGATTTCCAAAAGGCAGAAGCAAGTAGCAAGTACCGCCGTGAAATTCCCAATTGGATTGCGCTATGTTATTTTAACCAATCTAAATTCAATGAATTACTGAATTACGCAGAACCTATCTTAGTAAAAAAGAATTCAGGATACCGTTTAGATGAATTATCACAGTTGGTGGCTGATGTACAATTTAAACTTGAGCGTTTTGAAAAAGCTGCTAAAAGTTATGAAGTGCTGATCAAAGCAACAGGAAATAAAATCAATCCAACTTCGCAATACCGCTTAGGTTATTCCTTATACCGCATTAAAAAATTCAATGAAGCAGCTACCCAATTGAAAGGTTTAGCCGTTCTAAAAGATTCGTTGGGTCAATATGCTGCATTTACACTCGCTCTTTCCCAGTTGAATGCAGGAAATTTAGCAGCAACTTTAGAAGCTTTTGATTTTGCAAAAAACCTAAGTTTTAATTCTCAAATACAAGAGGAAGCGTATTATAACCACGCTAAAGTACAGCTAGATTTAGGACGTGCTTCAGAAACCATTCAAGAGATTCAGGCTTTTAATGCGAAATTCCCAAAAAGTAAATTCACAGAAGAAGCGGTAGAATTAGTTGCTGATGCATTTTTACATGCCGATAACCTAAAGGTAGCCTTAGAATATTTGCAAGGCTTACCGAATCGATCTCCTAAATTAAACGAGGCCTACCAAACATTAAGCTATAATTTAGGTGTTCGTGCTTACAATGAAGAACATTTTGATGAAGCCATTAAACTATTTGATATTTCAATCAATACGCCTCAGAAAGCACAGTATACACAATTAGCGCTATTAGGAAAGGCAGAGACTTTGTCTCAATTGAAGCAATTTGAAGAAGCGATCGAATTGTATAATCCGCTATTGACTGGAAAAGGACAAACAGAAGATTTCATCCAACAGGTTCGTATGGGTCTTGCCTTTGCTTATTTTAATACGAAGGATTTTACCAAGGCCAACAACCTATTTAAGGCGTATGTGGATCGTTTAAAAGCAGCTCCAAATTCGAAGAATAATCCTGCTATTCTCATTCGTTTGGCAGATACTTATTTGATTTCACGTAAATACCAAGATGCGTTGACCTATTACTCACAGGCTGCAGAAATCGCTAAAACTGAAAAAGATTATGCCTTGTATCAAAAGGGGATGACGCTAAGTTATTTAAACCGCGATGCAGAAGCGAGACAAACCTTCAAGCAGGTTCGAATGAATTTCCCAGATTCTAAATTCGCTGAAGATGCTA
>JAIXRT010000056.1 GCA_027485075.1 Cytophagaceae bacterium | reverse complement strand
GAGATGAACAAAAGGCCTATGCCGTAGCGATGGTCGAAGAAAATGATCTAATTGAGCTACAGAAAAACTGGGAAAAGTCTTTCCCAAGCGCAGAAGTACTTCAAAAAACATACCAAGCGATGAGCAATTTCTTGCAAATCGCGGCAGGAAGTGGCGAACTAAGTACCTATGATTTTGACTGGACTGAAATGGCGCGCAGATTCCAGTTACCCACCTCGGAGACGTTTTATGCACTAAAAACACTTGAATCCGAAGGTTTATTCTTAATGAGCGATGCTTTTCAAAATCCCTCCAAAATCAAGATTCAGGTAAATGCCACCGAACTTTACGACTTCCAAATTCGAAATGAAAAATTCGAATCCTTCTTAAAATTTTTACTGAGGCAATTTGGCGGGAATTTATACACCCAATTCGTATCTATTTCAGAAGCTTCATTAAGTATCCAACTTAAAGTTCCTGTCGAGGAAATCGAACGCTACTTAAACCTATTAGCCAAATTCGAAATCATCGAATACGAAAAACAAAATGGTTTACCCAAACTCACCTTACTAACACCACGCGCAAACATCGATAATCTGCCCATTACCTGGTCCGAGTACCTACAAAAAAAGGAACGGAGTAAATCAAAAATCGATGCCGTTGAATCCTATGTTCGTGACCAAAAAACGTGTCGGACGCGTAAGATAAGTGCTTATTTTGGAGAACAATTACTCATGAATTGTGGGGTATGCGATATATGTATACAGCGAAAAAAAGAACAAAACGGCCGCGCATTTCCAGAAGGCATGGAAGTTGAACAAAAATTAATTCTCAATTACCTGAAAAATGGGCCGATGACCCTAGAAGATTTGACCGACTGCCTCCGCCCACTTACGCGAACAGAGGCAGCTAAAGTCATTCAATTTTGCTTAGAAGCTGGTCAGATTAATTATACCTCAGCAGACACGATTGCCTTAGTTTCCTCCTGAAAAACGAATTGAACAGGCTTTTTAACCTGCTCGGTTAACAAGGCGAGCGATAACACTTCCGTCGCATGTTCCACATAATGGAATCGAAGATCAGCAATGTAATGAGGCTCAATCTCCTCTACATCCTTACGATTCTTTACACACATAATGATCTCCTTTATTCCAGCACGCTTAGCTGCTAAAATTTTCTCCTTTATCCCACCCACAGGTAGGACCTTTCCGCGTAGCGTAATTTCGCCCGTCATAGCCAAATTCGATTTAACGCGGCGCTGTGTTAATGCCGAAGCAATGGCAGTCAACATCGTTATACCTGCTGAAGGACCATCCTTTGGAACAGCACCTGCAGGTACGTGAATGTGTAAATTATACTGATCAAAAATTCGGTAATCAATGCCGTAATCATCCGCATGCGCCTTTAAAAAACTTAAAGCTGCTACGGCCGACTCCTTCATCACATCACCCAGTTGGCCTGATAATGTCAGCTGCCCTTTGCCTTTATTTAGCAATGTTTCGATGAACAAAATATCACCCCCCACAGGAGTCCAAGCCAACCCAGTAACAACACCAGCATACTCGTTATTCTCGTAAGAATCATTTTCAAAGACCTCTTGACCTAACATCCGAATGATGTCAGCTGGACTAACTTTGGCAGGATAGGTTTCTCCGATGGCAATCGATTTGGTAATTTTACGAACGACACGACCAATCTCTTGTTCCAACTTCCGCACACCGGATTCGCGCGTATATCCTTCGATTAATTTTTGGATTGCCGCATCCGATAAGGTAAAGCTTGCCTTTTCTAAGCCATGCTCCGATTTCTGCTTGGGTATCAAATGTTTTTTAGCAATCTGTACCTTTTCCTCCATGGTGTACCCACTCACCTCAATGATTTCCATACGATCACGAAGTGCAGGATGAATTGTATCTAGATTGTTCGCCGTCGCAATAAACATCACACGAGACAAATCGTATTCTACTTCTAAATAATTATCTAAAAAACTATTGTTTTGCTCGGGATCCAACACCTCCAATAAGGCAGATTGTGGATCTCCACGATGATCTCCTCCTACCTTATCAATCTCATCTAAGATGAATACAGGATTGGACGAACCCGCCTTTTTAATATTTTGAATCACTTTTCCCGGCATCGCACCAATATAGGTTTTGCGGTGTCCACGAATCTCTGACTCATCGTGTAAACCACCTAATGCCATGCGGACATATTTGCGCCCAAGGGCCTTCGCTACTGAACGGCCCAGAGATGTTTTTCCCACACCTGGAGGACCATAAAGGCATAAAATCGGGGCTTTCATGTCACCCTTCATTTTCAAAACTGCCAAATATTCAATGATGCGTTCTTTGACTTTTTCTAAGCCAAAATGATCTGCATCTAAAACCTTTTTAGCCTTGATCAAATCAAAATTATCTTTCGAATATTCTGACCAAGGTAAGTCCACCAAAAGCTCCACGTAATTCATGAGCATCGGGTATTCGGGTGACATGGAATTGGTCCGCTGTAATTTGGCCAGTTCTTTATGAAAGAAATCATTGACCTCTTTCGTCCATTTTTTCTTAGCTGCCTTCGCCCGCAATCCATCCAGTTCCTGCTCTGGACTCTCCACCCCTAACTCCTCTTGTAATACCTTGATTTGTTGGCGTATGTAATAATCGCGCTGCTGCTGATCAATGTCACTCGATGCTTTACTTTGTATTTCGCGTTTCAACTCCAGCAATTGGATGTCGGTGAGCATGTGCTCCAACAACCTAGTTGCTTGCTCAATACCGTCAAGGGTCTCTAATAAGGCCTGCTTTTCGGTTAATTCCGCGTTGATATTGGATGACAAGAAATGTACCAAATATGAATTGGATTCGATATTATCGAGTGCAATTTGTGCTTCCCGAGGAATCTCAGGGTTTAAGTTTAAAATCTTAGACGCATTTTCCTTTAGCGTTGAAATCAAGGCTTTGTTCTCCTTGTTCAATTTCTTCGGAAAGGTATCTTCAATGTAGGCTACTTTGGCGATTAAATTAGGTTCGGTTTTGATGTAATCCTTTACTTCAAATCGCTTGCGACCTTGGACGATAATCGTTGTATTTCCGCCTGGCAACACAAACATTTTGATGATGTGGCCTACGGTTCCAATCTTATATAAATCATCCGGTTGGGGTTCTTCTTTAGAATTATTGGCTTGTACCAAAACGCCAATTGTCCGATCTCCTTTGTAAGCTTTCTTAACAAGCCGAACGGATTTTTGTCGGCTCACTGTAATTGGAATCACCATCCCAGGAAACAAAACAATATTTCGAATGGGAAGTATGGGAAGTTCCTCTGACAAAACGCCCATTTTGTCATCTTGCCCCATCCCCTCTGAACCGATCGGAATCAATTCTATATTCTCAAAATCAGACATGTCTGATAAGCGCAAATGCTTAAAAAGGTCGTTTGAATTATTCATACACACTATTTAAAATTTCCCCCTCGATTTAATTCCAGAAGTGGGTCCCTAATTATCAATTTTCATGCCACATGACCATTTGGCAGACATTCTATTAGTCGAGCCGTTGAACCCATTCGTTTTTACGGAACAAATAACTTCGCTTTTGGGTGTTTCTTACCACTTGTAAAAGATTAGTTTGATCGGGGAATGAATCGGCCAACAAGCTATTTTCAATAAAAACACCAGATAGTTCTTGGTCAGATGGAATTTCGAGATAAACCCAGATCATGTCGTCAATAGGCTCCCAACCTACCCATCGGTAGGGGGTAGTTCTTTTTTGATTCACCTGAATGCCAAAATAATTTCGGACATATTTCTCTAAAATAGGATCGACTTGCGGGTTTTTTTGAAATGAAAATGGGGATCCGGTAAATTGACTGATCCCTAAAGTTAAATCATCTTCAAAAAGCCGAATGCTGATTTCCCATACTTTATCCTTTGCATTATAGATGCAATCACCCACGCTAGAATGGAACGGATGCAACGAACGCCCAAAAATGGGCGTCGTCAATAATAGCAATAGGATTAATTTGGTTCTCAAACTTAGAAAAATACTTTAAAAATATCATTGCCAAATGTATAGGCCATTAAGGCTAATAAGATCATCATACCTACTTGTTGGGCCTTTTCCAATACCTTCTCGGAAGCGGGTTTCCCTGTAATCATTTCATAAATCAGGAAAATCGCATGCCCTCCATCCAAGGCTGGAATAGGCAAAATGTTCATGAAGGCAAGTGCCATGGATAACAATCCAGTCAACATCCAGAAACGAGTCCAATCCCAAACTCCGCCAAACATTTGAGCAATTCCAATGGGGCCACTCAACGCCTTTGAAGCGGAAACATCTCCAGTCGCAATTTTCTTAAATCCACGCACGTTATCTGAAATAACTGAAAATGCCCGACCTGATCCAATGCTTACTGCTTGACCAAAGTTATAGTCCTCGTGCGTCATTTGAATTAACAATTCAGGTGCAAATCCTATTTGACCTGTTTTTGCAACAACCATTTCTAACGTATCTGCTTTGCCTTGACGGAGAATTCCTAGACGAATAGGCTTACCTGCTTCTTTCGAAATTGCTTCTTTTGCTTCATGGTAAAAGCGAATGGGCGTTTGATTAACGGAAGTAATGTAATCTCCTTCTTTTAACCCGGCCGAGAATGCAGGCAACATCTCCCCTGAAGGTCCTCCAAACATCGAAGGTTGCTCTGGCGCTGCAACTGCCGCTACTTTAAAAGCAGCCATTGGCTCAATAAAACCAGCTTTTTTATCGCTCAATTTCTCAATGAAATCAGCAGGAATTTTCACCTCAATCTTTTGGTCACCACGTAAAACGGTATAGGAAGAATTATCGCCCAACAAGACATCCGACGTACGTAAGTCGGCAAGCGACTTAAAATCTGAACCATTTACTTGCACGATTTTATCACCTGTTTGCAGGCCAATTTGCTTACCTAATTCAAGTGCTACAATGCCGTTTTTATTTAATTCAGATTTAGAAATGAAATTATTGCCATTGGAATATGTCAAACAAACAAAGATGACCACACCGGTAATTACATTTACAATGACACCTCCAAGCATCACAATTAATCGTTGCCAAGCTGGTTTTGCGCGAAATTCCCATGGTTCAGGATCCTTAGCTAAGTCGGCTGCATCCTGCGTTTCATCAATCATACCAGCAATCGATACATATCCACCAAGCGGGAACCAGCCAAGACCATATTCCGTATCACCAACCTTCTTTTTGAATAAGGCAAAATTCAATACAGTAGGAATTGGGAAAAGAAAATCAAAAAACAGATAAAATTTTTCTACGCGCATTTTAAACCATTTGGCTGTAATAAAGTGACCAAACTCATGCAACGTAACTAAAATCGACAGTCCTAAGATCAACTGCCCTGCCATAATCAAACCTTCCATACCTATTTCTTTAATTTAGAAACCCATTCTTGGGCCATTATTCGTGTAGTTTTATCTGTATTAACGTAATCATCTAAGCTCGGCGAAGTCAAAAAAGTTCCCTGAGCCATGCAGCTTGCCAATAAATCTGACATCTGCAAGAATCCAATTTCATCTTTCAAAAATGCGTCAACGGCAACTTCATTAGCAGCATTTAAAATACAAGGCATATTTCCTCCTTTTTCTAATGCTTGAAAGGCAAGGCCTAAATTCCGAAAAGTTTCCAAATCCGGTTGTTCAAAAGTCAAGGATGCATAGTCTTTGAAATCAAATCTTGGGAAATTTGCCTGCATTCGATTGGGATACCCCAATGCAAACTGAATGGGTAATTTCATGTCAGGTAACCCCAATTGCGCCTTGATTGAGCCATCTTCAAATTGAACCAACGAATGAACAATCGATTGCGGATGAACAACCACGTCGATTTGGGAGGCATGCACATCAAACAACCAAGCAGCTTCGATCACCTCTAAACCCTTGTTCATGAGGCTAGCAGAGTCGATCGTAATCTTTGCCCCCATGGTCCAGTTGGGATGTTTCAAGGCTTGAATGCGTGTTACCTGCTCCAATTCTCCGCGCTTCTTCCCTCGGAATGGACCTCCGGAAGCAGTCAATATGACCTTTTCTATCGGATTGTGCGACTCCCCCATCAGGCATTGAAAAATAGCCGAATGTTCCGAATCTACCGGTAAAATGGGTACACCCATTTCACGCGCCAAAGGCATAATAAGTGCACCAGCAACAACCAATGTTTCTTTATTTGCTAAGGCTATTGGCTTTCCTGCTTTGATTGCTTTCACAGTAGGAAGCAAACCCGAATATCCTACCAAAGCCGTTAAAACAACATCTACATGATCATAGCAAACAACGTCTTGCAAGGCTTCGGCTCCAGCTAAAACCTCAATATCTGTTCCTGAAAGCGCATTTTTAACAAATGTATATTTTGCCTCATCACCAATTACCACCTGACTAGGATGAAATTCTATGGCTTGTTCGACTAATAAATCCGCATTTGATTGCGCTGTTAATACAGCTACTTCAAACGCATCAGGATGCTGCTTGATAACGTCCAACGCTTGTGTTCCAATGGATCCTGTCGATCCTAAAATGGCGATTCGTTTAATCATAGCATGGCTTTAATTTGTTGAACAAATGTTAACCAAACTTGCGGATAGGTAAGTGTCATGAAAACGATACCATAAAGTGCTCCGTATAAATGAGCTGAATGATTTACATAATCACGTCCTCGTTTGTCCATTTCGATCGAATACCACGTAAACAATCCTGCATAGATAAATCCGGGAATACCTAATAGACCAAAGAGATAAATTTTCTCGGTAGGAAAGAATAAAATTCCAGCAAAAATGACCGCAGAAACAGCTCCTGAAGCTCCCAATGAATTAAAGTATGGATTTTTCTGCTGCTTGAAATAGGTGGGTAAATCTGCTGCAACGATAGCCGATAAATAAAACACTACGAACATGGCTACCCCATATCCAGGAAATATCATATTGAAAATATACTCTAATTGACCTCCAAAAAAGTAAAACGAGAACAGGTTAAAAAACAAATGGGTAAAGTCGGCATGAATAAATCCGGAAGTAATAAATCGCCAATATTCATGCTTTTTTGCAATTCGATATGGATTCATGGTCATGGCATTCATCCAGCTAGACTTTTGCATAGCTAAGACGGAGATTGCCACGGTAATTACCATGATCAGTAAGCTAATTGACATTGATTGATCCATAACATAAAAAGCTCCGCAAGGAAGCTTTGACAAGACTACAAAACTACACTAAACTTCTCGATCAACCAACCCGGCCATAAACTTGCTTAGAGCAGATTTTTTATCTGGTTCGATGGAAAGTAAGCCAACGGCTTCAAAAGCTTGATCAAAATACGCATTGATTTTGGCCTCCGTTTCTTCTCGAATTCCCAAATCTGTATAAAGCTGAGTTACGGCACGTACTTTTTCCTGAGGATTTGGGTTTGGTCGTTGTACCCAATCAGTGAGTGATGCTAATTGCTCACCTTTGGCAGTTTCAAAAGCGCGTATCAACAAATAGGTTTTTTTATTTGCTAGGATGTCTCCACCTACTTGCTTTCCAAATTTCTCCGGGTCACCGTATACGTCCAGTAAATCATCTTTCAATTGAAAACCTAAACCTACCGCTTCCCCGATAGCATACAAAGCCTGGGAAGTTGGCTTATCCATTTCTGCCAGAATTGCCCCCATCTCCATGGATAATCCAATTAAAACCGATGTTTTTAATCGAATCATTTCGATGTATTCCTCTACGCTAACTTCTGTACGCGTTTCGAAATTCATGTCCATTTGTTGGCCTTCACAAACCTCCGCAGCTGTCCGATTAAAACGCGTCAATAAATATTGATAGGCAGTTAAACTTAGATGATCACATTGATTGAGGTATTGATAGGCATTAACGAGCATGACATCCCCTGAGAGAATGGCGATATTATCGTTCCATTTTTCATGGACAGTTGGCTTACCCCTACGAAGAGGTGCTTTGTCCATAATGTCGTCGTGCATCAGGGTGAAATTGTGGAAGATTTCAATCGACAAAGCGGAAGGAACAACTTTTTCCCAGTCTGATTTAAATAGGGAGTAGCTCAACAAACATAAGACGGGACGAATGCGCTTCCCTCCCAATTGCATGAGGTAATGAATTGGATCATACAATTCTTTGGGCTCCTTACCCATTTGTTGGCGACTTATCTCTGCTTCTAAGGCAGGCAAAAATGCGTGTGTCATATTATCTATCTACTTCACCCATCACTAAGTCCATGGAACCGATGATGGCTACTAAATCTGCTAAATAGGCCCCTTTGGCCAAATCTGGAATTACGGAAAGGTGGTGAAATGAACAGGCGCGTACCTTCATGCGTGTAGGTATGTCTGATTTCCCATCGGCCCGAATAAAGAATCCGAGTTCTCCTTTTGGATTTTCAGCCCGTACGTACATATCTTGTGCGGCTGGTCGTATTTTTTTCGGAACAAATTCCTGCGGATTAAACGCTGTGGTACGCTTATGTTCCCCAGTTAGTGCGTCCAAACATTGCTCAATAATTCGAATGGATTCAATGCATTCAAGAACGCGCACATGATTTCGATCCCAACAATCCCCGGTTTGACCATGTAAACCAGCCCCGACAGGAATATCAAATTCCAATTCAGGATAAACGGAATATCCATCTACGCGACGTAAATCATATGCTAAACCTGAACCGCGCAATACTGGTCCAGTGCAGCCCGTATTTATGGCTAGATTTAGAGGCAAAACACCTACGCTGGCCGTACGCTTAATGAAAATACTATTTTCTTCGACGATTTGCTGGACCTCTTTTAGCGTATTTTTCAAAACAGGAATTAGCTCAGCAGTTCTTTCTTCGAAACCTACAGGCAAATCGTAAAACAATCCTCCAACCCAAACATAGTTATATAACATTCGGGCTCCGGACAGCCATTCCAATAAGCGTTGAATATGTTCGCGATCACGCATGAGCCATAAAAATGGTGTATATGCGCCGATATCTAAGCCGTATGTCCCAACAGCCACACAATGTGAAGCAATGCGATTTAATTCCGCGACTAAAACACGAATGTATTCAATGCGTTTGGGTAGAGTTCCTGTGATGCCCAACATCTTTTCGATACCCATCACGTAGGCGTGTTCTGAGTTCATGGAGGCCATGTAATCAAGGCGGTCTACATAGGGTATGATTTGATTATAAGGCAAAGATTGAGCATGTTTCTCGAAGCAGCGATGCAAATAACCAAGGTGGGGGACAACGTCAACAATGAGTTCTCCATCTGAAATGACTTCCAATCGTAATACTCCGTGTGTAGATGGGTGTTGAGGACCGAGCGAAATGATCATCTCTTCTGCTTTCAAGTCGGCCAAATCATATTGATTAGGATCTGAAAGCTGAAAATTCTCCGGACGGAAATCGTATTGAATGGAATTCATTAAACAAAAATGAAGAAACTATAGGAGAAATAAAAGCCTCCAAGATCTATTTGAGCGGTATCTTAAGTTAACTGTTTGAAATTATCTGTTTTTTCATAGATATTTTCAATAAAGGTTTTGGCAAAAAAAATAATTCTTCTACCTTTGCAATCCGTTTCGAAGAGAGGCGTAACCAATTTACAATTATGGCAAAGAAAGGAAATCGCATTCAGGTAATCTTAGAATGCACGGAGCACAAAGAGTCGGGTCTACCAGGAATGTCTCGTTATATTACAACGAAGAACCGTAAAAACACGACTGCACGTATTGAGTTGAAAAAATACAACCCAGTATTGAAGAAAGTTACTCTACACAAAGAAATTAAATAGGTTTAATACCCAGGAATTATGGCAAAGAAAGTAGTTGCAACACTAAAGAAAGAAGGCGGCGTTAAGTACGCTAAAATCATTAAGGCGGTTAAAAACCCTACGACAGGTGCTTATACCTTCAAGGAAGAGATTATTCTTCAAGATGAGGTTAATGCAGCGTTGAAAAACTAATTTTTTCGTCGGCATATTTTTAGCTAGAATATTTGAAGTCCCTTCATCAGGGACTTTTTTTTATTACCTTCACCAAATAAAATACGCACAAGCGGATGGGATTATTTGATTTTTTCAAGAAGAAGCCGGCTCCTGAGGAGCAAGCAGACCTCGAGCAGGCCTTAGATAAAGGCTTGGAAAAGACCAAGGAAGGCTTAATTTCTAAAATGGGTCGTGCGGTTTTGGGGAAATCCAAAGTGGACGACGATGTATTAGATGAGCTGGAAGAAATCTTATTGACATCGGATGTTGGCGTAGCCACCACACTAAAAATCATTGAGCGTATTGAGCGTCGTGTGGAACGCGATAAGTTTGTTTCTACGGAGGAATTAGATCAAGTATTACGGGAGGAGGTTGCCGCTTTGTTAGATGAGAACAAATCATACGACATTGAAAATGCGTTTGCGGAACCTAGCCAAAAACCCTATGTAATCATGGTGGTGGGTGTTAATGGGGTTGGAAAAACGACGACCATTGGAAAATTAGCCTCTCAGTTTCACCAAAATGGATTAAAAGTTGTCCTAGGGGCTGCGGATACGTTTCGTGCTGCCGCAGTGGACCAATTGAAACTTTGGGGTGAGCGCGTGGGGATTCCGGTCATTGATCATGGAATGAATACGGATCCAGCGGCTGTTGCTTATGATGCGGTGAAACAGGCCGTGGATATGCAAGCTGATATTGTCATCATTGATACGGCGGGCAGATTACACACCAAAGTCAACTTGATGACTGAACTAGGAAAAATCAAACGGGTTATTCAAAAGTTTATTCCTGAGGCTCCGCATGAAGTATTACTCGTTTTGGATGGATCTACAGGCCAAAATGCCTTTATTCAGGCACAAGAATTCACGAAAGTAACCGAAATCACGGCACTAGCAATTACCAAATTAGATGGTACTGCTAAGGGAGGTGTGGTGATTGGAATTTCGGATCAATTCAAAATTCCGGTTAAATACATTGGGGTAGGCGAAAAAGTATCTGACTTGCAAGTGTTTAATAAGACCGCTTTTGTCGATTCCCTTTTCGCGAAAAAATAATTACTTCTTTTGTTCTTTCGCCCAGGTATCTTTCAAGGATACAGTCCGATTAAATACTAAATGATCTGGAGTTGAATCTTTGTCCAGGCAGAAATATCCTTTTCGAATGAACTGAACAGCTTCTTCAATTTTTGCTTGTTTTAAGCTAGGTTCTACAAAAACATTTGTTATCACCTCGAGTGATTCAGGATTGATGAATTTTGTAAAATCATCTCCTAATTCCCCTGCATCCTCCACGATAAGCAAACGATCAAATAAACGAACTTCGGCTTGCATGGCATGTGGAATTGAGACCCAATGAATTGTACCTTTCACATGTATGCCTGAAGTATCTTGGCCTGACTTAGACTCGGGAATATAAGTTGCATGAATTTCTTTAACAGAGCCATCGGGGTTCAATTCAAAATGATCACACGTAATAATATAAGCCCCCTTCAGTCGTACTTGAAGGCCAGGCCCCAATCGGAAGAACTTTTTAGGAGGGTCAACCATGAAGTCATCCCGCTCAATGTAGAGTTCTTTGGTAAATGGAACAATACGTTTACCTGTTTCAGGATCTTCTGGATTGTTTTCAATCATTAAATCTTCGACTTGACCATCTGGATAATTTGATATAATTAACTTGATAGGATCCATGACAGCCATGACCCGGTCAGCCGATTTATTCAAATCCTCACGGATACAGAATTCCAATAAACTGATGTCGATTAGGTTATCGCGTTTCGCTACACCGATACGCTCGCAAAAGTTACGGATTGACGCAGCTGTATATCCTCTTCGACGTAACCCTGAAATAGTGGGCATGCGCGGATCGTCCCAGCCACTTACTAATTTCTCGTTGACCATTTGCAATAACTTGCGCTTGCTCATCACGGTATGTGACAGATTTAAGCGCGCAAATTCATACTGATGGGTTGGGAAAATTTCTAATTTATTGATAAACCAATCATAGAGAGGGCGGTGCACATCAAATTCCAGCGTACAAATTGAATGAGTAATCCCTTCCATGGAGTCACTTTGTCCATGGGCAAAGTCATACATAGGATAAATGCACCATTGATTTCCAGTGCGATGATGAGGAACGTGTCGAATGCGATACATTAAAGGGTCTCGCATGTGCATGTTGGGATGTGCCAT
>JAIXRT010000285.1 GCA_027485075.1 Cytophagaceae bacterium | reverse complement strand
CTACGGTTGAAATCTTAGAAATCCCTGCATTTTTTGCAGCTGTCTGGATAGATGCGTCTACATCAAAACATAAAGCTCCTAAATAGCAAGTTCCTGTCGATTGGCCTCTTTTTGTTCCTAATGGATTCGATGAAGCCGATATTGGTAAAGTTATTGAACACGATGCAAGTAGCATTATTACGCCAACTATAGAAATGCCAAGTTTCAGTGATTTCATTTTAGTTTAGTTTGAGTTTTGTTGTTAAAAATTAGAATCCTAAAAAAACTAGGTTTTATTTAAATTTCAAAATATTAGTTATTTAAAGGTTAATGAATCAGGTACCACTTAATAAGTTTGGCCTTATTTTTTGTCGTAGTTAATTATTTTTTTGTAAAATTGGGGTTATAACTATATATATATTAGATGAAAAATTTAATTAATAGTGTTTTATATGCACTCTTTTTGATTGTTGGCTCAAGCGAACTTTCCAATGCTCAAACAGTCTCAAATATAGTGGCAGGCTTCAATGTAGAAAAGGGAGTTATTGAAATTTCATATGATTTAGATGGTCAGACTTATCAAGGATTCTCTTTATCTGTAAAGTTAAAACAATTGGCAGATGATGTACTTGTTGAAATTCCTGTTGACAATATTTCCCCATCACTCGAATTAGTCTACCCAGGCACGCGCAAAAAGTTTGAAATTGGGTTGGATGGATTAAGTCTTGAAGGTGAATTTTTAGCGGTAATTAATGCTACACCTATTGCTAAACCCAAGCCAGTTGAGGAGCCCAAGCCAGCAACTTCACTAACTCACGTGGAAGAATCTGCTCAGCCAAAAAATACCCCAATAACGGAAACGCCAGCTCCAGCTGCTATCGCCTCAGCTGAAGCCGTGCCTAAAGCAAAAGCTTATGGTAAATATATTCGTGGTTTTTCCGTTTCTGGTGCTAGTTGGGCAGATTTAGGGAATCAAATAAAGCAACGTTCAGAAGACTTTATGCAAGCTGGAAATTTACAGCCCGTAAACATCCGGTTGAATTTAGCTACTCAAACATTTTCATGCGATTTTGTAGAGAATGAGACAGGATATATTAAACTAGGCTTGTATTTTGGACCCGAGAAGGATGGATGTATTAGTTGTGAACGTGTTTTAGATCGCAATCCGTCTTCAAAAATTTTACGTGAAACTAGTTTCAAAAACTATGTTTTTAATCTTATTGCAATTCATAACTAACTTAATATTTAACTAAAACAAATTGACTCGTATGAAAAGTTTAAAAGTATTATTAATTCTTTGCGTTGCAGCGTTTGCTTGGCAATGTAAATCAAATAAGAATGTCAATCCTAAAGTGATTGCCATGAAGAAGAAGTTTAATTTTGTAAAAGTTTCGCGCGATGTGAAAAAAGAAGCAAAACGTTATACTAAAGACGGTTGGAATATCTTTACGGCAAATCCACCGATGGCACAGCAACTTGACTTAGCGTTTCGTCGGCAAACAGAAGTGGATAATGAAGGTTTTCCTCAATGGATAATTGCTAATGGATCAGCTGTAGGTCAAACTGAAATGGCCGCAACAATGCAAGCAATTGAATTAGCAAAAAACAGACTAGTTGGTTTGGTTGAGACAAACATGCGTGCTGTCATTGAGTCAGATGTTGCTAACAATCAATTATCTGCGCAAGATGCTGTTTCTTTAACCAAGACAATTGAGGTTTCTGCGAATAGAGTTGCAAAGAAATTAGGCAGAGTACAGCCTCTTTTTCAAGTAAAGAGACCTGTAATTGCATCAGGTAATCTGGAGGTTCAGGTATTGTTAGGATATAACTATGACTTAGTGAAAAAGCAATTATTAGATGAGGCAAAAGCTGAGTTGCAATTAGAAACAGATGATGTGCGTAAACGGTATGAGAAGTTTCTTAATCCTGAAAATTTAAAAAGAGGAACTATTAAGAATTTCATTGACGACCAAACTCAAGGTGATAAAAACTAATGGTATTTTACTAGGATTGCTCTTTTCATTCGTAGCATACAGCGGATTTTCGCAAAAGGAAATTGCTACGGTAGGAGAGAATTTAATGCGGATTGAAAAAAATCAAACAATGCTCAAAGCGCAAGAAATTGCCTTGCAACAAGCTAAAATTGATGGTATCGAACGTGTATTTGGTCGTGTAATTATTAATGGTAATTCAACCTACTTACAAAATAAATCATTAAATAAGTCGATTGAAACTAAATCATCATTTGCTTTTTTTTCAGATTCTTTTGTAAAAGGAGAATGGGTTCGCAACACAAGCGAACCCATTTTTACTTTTCAAACCTTAAATGGTGAACAATGGTTAAAAGTTAAAGTGGCTGGAATTGTTCGTGAAATAGAATCTGGCCCCATAACTTTTAAGTTGAACACATTGAATTGTGAAAAGGCGACGTGCGTCACTGAAATTTTCAGAAATGATCAAGATTTTTTTGTCCAATTTAAATCACCAGAAAATGGTTATTTAGCACTCTATTTAGATGATCCAAATTTAGGTGAAACCTCTAGAATATTGCCTTATCAAGATACTAGACTATATCAGGGCTCTGTACCTATCCAAAGGAATAAAGAGTATATATTTTTTTCCAAAAAGAATGATCAATTAAGTGAAATAGGTGCAGTGGATGAATTAAATTTTAAACTTCCCCGTGGAGTTGATTCTGAACAGTATAAATTATTTATCCTTTTCTCTCCTGATTCATTTTCTACTCCATTGGTAGAAGATAAATCACATTTATTCTTAGATAGATCAATGCTTAATCGTGGAATTTTGTTGCCTAAAAGTATGCCAAGTGCCAAATTTCAAGAGTGGCTACAAAAAGTGCGAATTAATAAACGTAAACTTCAAGTTGATTACAGGTATTTAAATCTCTCAAATTAGAAAACTAAATATTACTATGTATAAGTTAAAATATTTTTCAATTATGCTTCTTTTTTCCTTTGTGAATTTTGAATGTAAAATTTCTCAAAAGAAGGTAGTGAATCCCAAAGTAGTTGCTTCAAAAAAGAAATTTACCTTCGTGAAGGTATCGCGCGATGTAAAAAAAGAAGCGAAGCGCTATTTGGCAGAAGGCTGGAGTGTATTTCCCGGAAACCCTCCTATAAACTTTCAATTAGATTTAGCATATCGTCGTCAAACTGAAGTTGATCAGGATGGTTTTCCTCAATGGATTATTGCGAATGGTTCTTCGATTGCACAAACTCAATCTGCGGCCGAAATGCAAGCTACTGAGTTGGCAAAAAACAGATTAGTTGGATTAGTTGAGACAAACATGAGATCAGTAATCGAATCTGATGTTTCCAATAATCAATTATCTGCACAGGATGCTGTATCTTTGACAAAAACTATTGAAGTTTCAGCTAATCGTGTATCAAAAAGACTGGGACGTGTTCAACCTTTGTTTAAGGTGATTCGTCCAATTAAACCATCTGGGAATACCGAAGTTCAGGTATTATTGGGTTACAATTATGATTTAGTAAAAAAACAATTGATTGACGAGGCAAAAGCAGAGTTACAACTTGAGACTGACGATGTAAGAAAAAGATATACAAAATTTTTGAATCCAGAGAATTTTCAGCGTGGAACAATTAATAACTTTGCAGATGGTACAAGTGGTACATTTAGTATAAAAAAATAGCTCAAATTATGCGCTTAACGTTCTGTGTTATTTTATTTCTTACTTGCCTGCATTCGGGAAATGCTCAGTCTCAAACTTTGCCCCAAAGTAATACATTTCGAATTTCATCAAAAAAACAAGTAATCGCTGTTTTTCCCAAACGCAAAAAAGGAGAAGATCCCCGTTTGGTAGACATAGAAAATAATATCGTTCAAACTAAAATAAAGAATCCGAATGCGATTGCATTAATTATAGCTGTAGGAGAATACCAGAACGCAAGTATTCCAAAAGTAAAATTTGCAAAACGTGATGCAAGTTTAATGCGGGAATATTTAATTAAACGTCTAGGTTATGATCCCAACAATATTTTTCCAAAATCAATGGATGATTTGCCAACTGCGGGGTATATAAAAACTTTTTTGAAGGATCGGTTAAAACGTATTTTAAGGCCTGACGGTAAATCTGAACTATTTGTTTACTACGTCGGACACGGAGCCCCAAGTATGGTAAATCAAAACAGTGCTTATCTTGTGCCATATGACGCAGATCCAAACTATTTAACTGATATGAATGCCTATGCGGTAAATGAATTTTTTGCAGATATTGCCGCATTACCAGCAAGTAAAAAAATGGTTTTATTAGATGCATGCTTTTCAGGACAGACCGGAGATGGGAATTCCATTATTAATAATGCTAGTCCTTTAACACTAAAGCCCAAAATTGATTTATTCAATGATGCAAATAGTATGATTTTGATGTCATCTAAAGCAGACCAAGTATCAAATTGGTACCCAGAAAAACAACACAGTTTGTTTACGTATTTCTTTTTAAAAGGATTGCAGGGTATTGCTGATTTAAATTCAGATGGTTCAATAACTTTATCTGAAATGGAACAATTTTTGAATGATCCCAATGAAGGTGTTCCTTATATTGCAAATCGGCAATTTCAGCGACAGCAAGAGGTTCAAGTTATTGGGAATAAACAGCTCGTTATCGGAGTAAACTAAGTTACTTAATTTGACACCTTTCTTCCTTACAATCCGCCTCCATTTCCTTCCGTGTAATATTTGTCAAATTTGATTTAAGAATCTCACGCTTTTCCTGTGATATTTTTCGAATGAACTTACCTTCACAAAATCGCCTTAATTCGGTATCATTGGATAAGATGAGTCCTGGAACTTCCACTAAATTTTCCAAATCATCTTTGGCAGCCATGGTGAAATAACATGAATTCGTATGGCGTACAATGCCATTTTGAGGCTTGAAACATTCCACCCGCATCCCCACAATCATGGTTGTCCGGCCTACATAATTGACCGATGCTTTAATCTCTACAAGATCACCCACTTCGACGGGACTTTTGAATTCGACACCTTCCACCGCGACCGTCACACAATAATGTTGACTATGCTTAGAAGCACAGATGTAAGCTACTTTGTCAAGTAATGATAAAATGATTCCCCCATGGACCTTGCCACCAAAATTGGCATACGATGGGATCATTAATTCCGTATAGGTTGTTTCTGAATCGCGGACTTCTTTATATTGCATTCCCAAATCTATTCAATTTTTGCCTAACTTTAAATCAAATAAATAACCTATGAAACGAAGAACATTTTTGGCTGCTACACCACTCATTGGAGCCGCTTTACCCTCTCAAAACACAGCTGCCGAACCAAAATTATTACACCACGTATTTTTTTGGGTGAAAAATCCGGGCAATGCCGCTGATCGGGCCCAACTAATTAAAGGATTAAAGTCTCTTTCAGGTATTCCAAGCATACAAAAAATGCATATTGGCGTACTGGCCTCGACGGAAAAACGTGAGGTAGTTGATACCTCTTGGGACGTTTCCGAACTCATGTATTTTCATGATGAGGCTGGACAAAAAATTTATCAAGACCATCCCATCCACGTCGATTTTGTCAAAAACTACAGTCACTTGTGGCAAAAAGTAATCGTATACGATTCCATAGACGTATAGATGGATACATGCTGCTGGGGTCTTAATCGCGGCAGCATGAATAATTGTCTTCGTCCATCATTTCTTGATTTAATTGCTGAGTATTGTGCTAAGGTTGGATTTAACGTTAGCAGGCAAACGGCCTTTCCGACAATCTGTGCCGGAAATAACTAATCAACCTTAATTGTTGATAGATCCGGAATTAATCCAGGACTTTATTTGACTGACCTCGCATGTACTTAAGGTACTTGTTGCAGAGGGCATCGGTATGAAGCCAGTTTGATGTGCAATGGATCCATAAAGTTTACCGTTGACCGCATATTTTTGAACTTGCGTATAGGTTGTCAAATCAATGTTTCCCGACGGCTTTGTACCACTATGACAACCGACACAATTAGTCTTTAAAATCGGTTGGACCGTAGATTTGAAGCTAATATTAGTCGTCACACAATTCGTAGCAGATGCATCGCATGAATTATTTTTAGCCCCTTGTTTGATCCAAGTTAACACGGAATTAATTTGATCCGCTGGCAATGATCCTGCTGGAGGCATACGATCTTCTCCTGTGGCGATTAAAGACCTATATAAATCACTGCTAACAGGATTATTTACCCGTACCTCACGCAGGATGTTCGTATAATCCGTCAGAATTACGCCATCTTTTTTCGAAATAGCATCGTGACATCCACTCATCGCACAATTAGATACGATTAAGGGTAGAATTTTTTGTTTGAAATAGACGGTATCTGGGCTGCAAGTCACCAAAGATGGTGGCTGAACTGATGGGATATTTATCACAGGGTCCACTGGATTGATCGGATTTAAGTCAACTAAAATACTTCCAGATGGCGATGAAGCCCGAATCCATTTACGAATGATCGTAATATCACACACGTTTAACTTCATTGTTGACGAAGGCATCGGACTGTACCCACTTGCATGCGTTATCGAGCCATACAGTTTTCCGGTCTTAACATACGGAGTGATTTTGGCATAGCTAGAAAGATCTACGCCCCCACTCGCCATATTCGCCGAGTGACATGCGATGCAATTGGCCTGTAAGATCGGCCAAACCGATTTGTCAAAGGAAATAAGCATCGTATCACACGATGCATTGGTGCCAGGAATTTCTTTGATGGGTGTGTCAATAATGACTCCGCCTCCCGAAGGCTGAACAGGCAAATTTTTATCTTGTAGGCATGCACAAAAGCATAGCGCAACAACTAAAAGTAGCAGGTTTTTCATCTTAACGTAATGTATACGAGATACTCCCCTTCACTTTGATGACCTCTGCTATTTTTTTGAATACGATTTTAGGAATATCGATTTTGTATTCATCCAATTGAATATCAAATATGCATGTTAATGCTAATGTTTTACCCGTTGAAACCAAGGTGCCTTTTAATTCCACAGGCCGTGATACGCCATGAATTGTAGCAGTACCTGATGCTGTGACAGCATACGTTCCCGCAACCTTCAAATCAACAGTTTCCTTGATTTTACCTTTAAATGTTGCGTTCGGGTATTTGTCTGTCTCCAAGTAATTTTCGTTGAAATGCTCTTGCATCAACTTATTCGGAAATATAAAATTGGTTACGCGCATCTGAACAGCCACTTCATTGGTCGCTGAATTTATGATACTACCCACTTGCTTGTTAACCGCGTCAATATCCTCCATCGGAGTTTTTGAGAAAAACGAAATTTCACCTGTCTGCGTAGTGAATAATTGGGCATTTGCGGACCAAACTAGGCAAATGAAAGCAAGCGTGATTAGGTATTTCATTATTTCTTAATTTTTGGTTCGAAACTAAATGTTCGGGCAATATTGAAGCCATAAAAAATGTCCCCATTTTCCCAGGATCCTATCGTTTGACCTATAAAATGTTTTTCAATCATACCGCGCGAATTACTCACGTGCAATTGAAATACGTGACCACCCGTTTCAATGTCAAAGCCGATGGCCAATGAATTATGATACGGGTATTTTTGTCCAGCGGATTCTTCATATTCATCCTTTTCAACTAGATTATAAAAATATTCAGCTGACACACTCAAGCGATTGTTCAGTTTATAGCGTCCCCCAAATCCCATCGCCGCCTGCGTATTTTCCATATATACACTCTCCGCTAAATTAGTATGTAAAATCGTTGGCATCACTTGCAAGGATAACTTATCCGAAAACTTTCGGGCCATCAATACCTGACCGAGGTAGCTTTGGCGTTGCAGATTATTGTAAAATCGCATCACCGTTCCTGATTCCATCGTATATCCCGTTTTCATGGTATTACTTGCCACACTACCAAATGCTGTCACCGTCACCGGCATCTTATTCGATTGCCTCAGCACCTTGTATTTGGCATAGGTGTCATACGTTTTTTCAATGGTAGACCGACCAGCACCCACCAGTAAATTGTCTGTAATCCCATATTCAAAACCCAAGCGGATACGGGCCTCATCCAGACCAAAAAAATTATCTATAAATCCAGAATTAATCGCCCCAAACCGATGCGAAATCCAAAAATTCACATGCTGCTTTGCGATCGTTTCAACCGATTGCCCATTAATCAATCGGGAAGCCTTAAATGTGGCTAAGGTGTACGTTGGCTTTTTGGCATCTTCTTTCTCGAGCATCGCCAACAAGTCATCTTGCGCAGCTAGTTGGAACGAACTCAGAAGTCCGCAAATCAATAATAACCTATGCATATACACGTAAAGTTGTGCCCGAAAGAGCCGTTTTATAAGAAGCTATAGCTTTATTAGTTACTGATAATGCCGTACCCGTCGTACTAAATGTGGCACCATGTGCTGAGCAATAAAAGTTAGTGCCATTGTAAATGACTTGTGCTCGGCCTTCATGCGAGCAGATTTGTGTCACCGCAGCAAAGCTTGTTGATGATACACGCGCAACAACGACTTGATTGTAAATCACATATTTACCCACGGTATTTAATGCCGAATAAGCTGCATTTGATAAATCAAGAGTAAAGTCAATGGCTGATGCAGGACCTACAGATTCGTTTTGACATGCGCTTAAGCTGGCGGCACCGCAATAAACAGCTAGTAAGGAGGCTCCTTTAAATCCCAAAGATTTCAAGAATTCGTGGCGTTGTATTTTAGTAGACATGTATGATTGGGTTAATATGGTGGCAATTTAACGCATTTTTGACGCAAGTAGTATGTCTGATTTTCTGATTTTTGTCATGATTGAAAAATCGCTTATACCTAGTTACATGCCTATTTTTGAAAAAAGAAACGCTGCCCCAATCCTAGGTTTCGAAGCAGCGTTTTAAATTATATGAAGTAAATAAATTATGGTCGAACCCGAAAAACCATACCTGGGTTTTCTGTGCCAACATACAAGTATCCATCGACACCCATTTTGACATTCCGCATTCTACCTAGATTGACAAGAACCTTTTCCTGCTTAACAACTTTATTATTTTTTATCACACATCGGTTCAGGTAGTTGAAACGTAACGAACCAACCATCAAATTACCCTTCCAAGCTGGATATTTATCACTGTCAATAAAGGCTAATCCCGAAGGAGCAATCGAAGGAATCCAATACGAAATGGGTTGCTCCATGCCTTCTTTTTTCGATATGGCAGAGATTGGTTTTCCGTCGTAGTTGATGCCGTAGGTGATGGTAGGCCAACCGTAATTTTTGCCTGCCTGAATGATATTAATTTCATCACCACCACGTGGGCCGTGTTCTGTTTCCCAAATCGCACCGGTTGTTGGATTCAGCGTCAATCCCTGCGGATTACGCTGACCGTACGAGTAAACACTTGGATGCGCAGATTTTGCGAATGGGTTATCGGCCGGAATTCGACCATCATCATACATCCGGTGAATTTTACCATTGTCATTATCTAATGCCTGTGGAAATACTTTTTCCATGCCACGCTCACCTACACTGAAAAATAACATGCCTTTTTTGTCGAATGCCAAACGTGATCCATAATGATATAACGTCTGCGTATACGGCAAGGCTTCAAAAATCTCTTGCGATTCTACCCACGAATTATTTTTGATTTTTCCACGGACTATTGCTGTTGAAGTTAAGGTTTTGCCACCTTCTATTTTAAATTTGGAATACGACATATAGACCCAACCGTTCTTAGCATATTGTGGGTGCAAAACAACATCCAATAATCCACCTTGACTTTTGGACATTACTTGAGGCGTTCCGGCAACAAGCGTTTTATTTTTCTTTTGATCTACCAAATATAGTTTTCCTGAACGATCCGAAATTAAATACTCAAGATTTGGTAGTTGAGCAAAACCCCAAGGACTATCAAATCCGGTGGCAATCGTATCCAATTCCACGCGCATCCCCTCGGATTGAAATACATTCGAGGTAGGCTTGTTGGCAAATTTATATTGCTCAACTCCAGCCAAATTCTCAACAATTAGATCCGCTAACTTCTCAATTTCTTTGGCTGAAATGGTCTCTTTCCAGGTAGGCATCCCTAAGTCGGGGTAACCATTTGATATACTGGCTAGAATTTGCGCTTTAGTATTGCCATGTTTCCATTGGCGGTCAACGAAGGCTTCAACCTTTTCACCGTGACAAGATGCACAGTAT
>JAIXRT010000165.1 GCA_027485075.1 Cytophagaceae bacterium | reverse complement strand
GGGTGGACCGCAAGACCGACCTTATGCGCATCGGCCACAAGCGTCGTGGGCGTGCCCAGATTGCCGATCAACGTGCGCGGGATGACCATGGCCTTGTTCGGGCCAACGCCATCGGCATAAGTCGCGACAATTTTCAGGCCCTCGGCAGTGGCCATTTGCGTGTATGTCATATCGCTGCGGTCGGCGGGGCTACCGGTTTCATCCATCAGCTGGATCAGCCGCAATTTCGTCTTGGGCCGCAATGCTTTCAGATTTTCGACCTCAAATGATTGGATGAAAATAGGCGCATCTTTGGTGACATGGCCAAATGCGGTTAGCATCGCCAGCAACGGCGCCTCATGCGGCAGGCCGATTGACGCGAAATAGCTTGGGTGCTTGGTTTCGGGATAGACCCCGACATTGTGCGCCTTGGCGAGGGTCAGTATCTCTTCAAAGGTCGGGATCTCAAACTGCCCGTCAAACGCCATATTGTCCTTGCGCAATTGCGGCAGGCGTTCCTTGGCACGCAGGGTCTTAAGCTCGGCAAGGGTGAAATCTTCGGTGAACCAGCCGGTCATTTTATGACCATCGATGGTCTTGGTCGTCTTGCGGTCGGCAAATTCGGGCTTTTCGGCAACGTCGGTGGTTTCCGAAATCTCATTCTCGTGCCGCGCGACCAGCACGCCGTCTTTCGTCAGCACAAGGTCAGGCTCAATATAATCCGCGCCCTGTTCAATCGCGCGGGTGTAGCTTGCGATGGTGTGTTCGGGCCGCTCACCCGATGCGCCGCGATGCGCGATGATGATGGCTTGGCCGTTTAAAGGTTTTTCCATGGCGTGGCTCTCCGGTGTCGCGCAAGCGGGCAATAAGAATAAGGCGATTAAGAGGGTGCGCAGATTTTTCATACCGCCTTCATGGCCGCGCAGCATTTCATTATTGCGACAAGACCGGTTCCCATTCGGATTCCTTGAACCCAACCAGCAAAGTCGTGCCGCCTTCGACCACGGGCCGCTTGATCATCGACGGGTTGGCGACCATCAAGGCAATGGCTTTGGCCTCATCAATGTCGGCCTTGTCGGCATCGGGCAATTTTTTGAAGGTCGTGCCCGCCTTGTTCAGCAGCTTTTCCCAGCCAACTTGGCCCACCCAGCGCGCCAGATGCGCTTCGGTCACGCCAGCCTTTTTATAATCATGAAAGACAAAGCCAACGCCGCGCGCATCCAAATAATTCCGCGCCTTTTTGACGGTGTCGCAATTGGGAATGCCGTAGAGGGTGATGTGTGACATGGGTTTCTTTCTGGTTCGCCGTCGTTGGGGGCGCAAAGCGCCCTTTAGTTTTTCTGTGGGGCTTTCGCCTCAGGAAACAATGGCCACGCCAATTGTTGGCCTAAAGTCGCGTCTGGCAGATTCTCTACCCCATAGCTTTGCGGATAGGTGCGGGTGATTTTCGCGGTGCCGAACAGGATGTCCCAAAAGAACAGCAGATTTCCGAAATTGCCTTTATAGTTCACGGCAGGGTCGCTGTAATGACGCCCATGATGGGCATGGTGGGTAGCAGGCGTCGATATCGTGCGTTCAACCACCCACATGACGGGCGAAAGCCATTTGATTTTGAGCAGCTTAGCATCCCAAGCCACATCGCTATGCGCCCCGATGATCACAAGTTGTTTGACCACAACATAGCCAGCATAGACCCAGCCCAATCCCATGTAGACCAATACGGCCGAGAACCAGATGCTTGGCATCAGCGCGTAATAAAAAATGTTGTTCCGGTAGACCAACCGGATGCTCATGTAGCGGGCGTTGTGGTGCGCGCGGTGCATATTGTAGAGCCACGCGAAGCTATGCGATGCACGGTGCTGCCAATATTGCATCATATCGTCCAGGATCAGGAACAACCCGATCGCCAAAAATATATTGATACCCGACAACATCCCACGCCATTCGGGACGCAGCGCGCCGAGCGCATAGTCGACAAATATCAAAATGGCGGGCTGGGTGAAAACCAACAACAAAACGGTGCTGACCACTTCGACAATGCCGTCGTCGCGCGTTTGCTCATTCTTCGAAAAAAGGCGGGTGCGAAATAATTCAAGCAGGCCAAAAGCCACATAAATGGCCAGAACGGCGTAGGTTGAAGCAGGCATCTTAGTCGTGCTTTCTTGGAATGATTATGGTCTAGGCCCAGCACCCATGCACGGACGCAGAAGGCAATAGCAATAGCGATGCGGATGACCAACAAAAACGCATCGTAAGGGCTAATATAGGTTTTTGATCACTCACAAGGGCGCAGATCAATTTGGTTGCCGTATGAGGAGATGTTCGCTCTGGCGCGCCTTCATTGGGGTGGTGAAGTGTCATCGCATATTCTTTAGGCTTTTTCGATGGCAGCTTTTCGCGCGATCGTCAAAAAAGCGGACTGTCCGGACACGACCCAAGATCGGACGTTCGCAGTAAACCCCTTTCTAGCGACAGCTTTGCGCCCAATGGCAGACATAGCGGGTTTCCTATTGATCGCCTGAAGGCGATCGTGGCTGCAAGAGAACCACAACGGCCGAGTTTTTGTCACATTCCTGCCGATAAGCGCTGCGACTTGGGACATCTGCTTACAACTTGCAGGGTCGCCGACGTTTCGGTTAGCTTGCGTTTCAGAACGTCGAAAAGGGGAGCCGAGCATTCGAAGGTGGATGAGAGATCACTCATTGTTCTTGGCGATTTAGATCCGGCTTTGTCAAAGTTGAAGGGGTCCAATGCGCACGACGTCGGTGCTCCCGATCGCTTTGCTTTTCTAGGTCGAAGTTGATCTGCGCTGGAGCGTTCTTGAAGAAATCTGTAATCTCGAGTGCGCGCATGTTGGCCACCCCAAAAATGGCTCCGTCTGAGTCTCGCCATGTCGCCGCAACCAGCACGCCGCACTGCTGGCAGATATGGAAATCCGTTATGCGAAACCCGAATTGGTAAACATTGTTACCAGAATCAACAATCTCCAGTTGTCCATCCCGATCGGACAGATACGCCGCGCCGTGCCGCCGGCAAAATGAGCAGTCGCAAGCTCGCGGCCAAACATCGATCGCGTCGCGGCCAGTCGTGAATATGACCTTGAGTGCGCCGCAATGACAGCCGCCGGCAAAGGATTTCATGACGCCGATTCTAAGTCCAAGCGCATGAAGACGTCTGCACGCTCATAAGGTGAGGTTGGACGACGATCTGCGGTAAGATGATGAAATCCGGTTCGTTCATAGAGCCGCACTGCAGGCCCAAGCTGCGAATTGGACTCCAAGTACAGCGCCTTCACGCCGAGCTCTCTAGCCTTGGCAACTGTCGCCGCCATCAGTTTGCTACCCACACCCTTGCCTTGCAGGTCATTTCCAACGGCCATTTTCGCTAGCTCCAAAACGCCCTCGCTGTATGGCACCAAAGACACGCAGCCGATTGCAGCGCCGTTGTCATCCTCGGCGATCAAGATATGCCCGCCAGCTTCAATGATCTTTTCTTGAGGTTGCTCCAGCAACAGGCGATCCTTCTCTTCCATTTTGAAGAACTGCTCGATCCAGGCGACATTGAGATCATGGAAAGCGCGCGCATGGCGTTGCTCAAATGCTACAACTTTAATCCTCACTTCGTCACCTATTTGCTAGTAGCCTGCGGAAGGGCAGGGACGACAATTTGTTGGAGCGCAGCGCATTGCCTCCTCTGGCCGCCTTCGACCACCGTGAAGCCGGGCGCAAGAAATTTATCTTGTATTCGAGGGGTACGACATCGGAGTCACTTTCAATCATGGTCATCGCAGCATCACCTTCTGCCGAGTCGATGATCGCCCCGATCGCTCGAGCTACATGAATATCACTTATAATGCTCTCGCCGGTCGCCGAAATCACGCACGCGCTTGCGCCATGCGCGATAGCTGCCGGGTTTCAGCTGCGTGCGCATGATTGCTTTTATCTGGTCCGGCGTAACGCCATGCTGGGCTGAAATCTGTGTGAAACTGATATGGTCGGACAGCGCCATTTCGACGATTTCGCTGAGCTGCGCGGGTGATAATTCTGCCGCCATGCGTTCAGAGGCCGAACAGATTCTGCCAGCGCGGGTCTGACTTTGCGACCTTTACCAGAAACGGACAGGTCGGCCGGGCTTTGATGCCCATTGCCTCGATTTGTTCAAACACACCCGTGGCCAGCCGCGCCCCCGCGCCTGTCCCGCGCAAGGCGGATGGCACTTCGGCGTGCGGCAATATCATGACATCTTCGTCCCAGCGGATGGTGACATAGGCATCCCCCGCCTCCGTCGGCATGTTGAACCGGTTGCGTTCGGGTTCGTAGGTGATGGTCATGGCTGTGTAAGCCTTATTCCCACTCAACGATTCACTGCAATGAAATATATATAAATCAATTAGTTAGCTCCAATTTTTATTTTTGTGTAACTAATGCGATTTAAGATTTATTCCAATAAATCAATTACTTATGTATGTAATTGAAATCTCGTGTCGTAGATGCACAATGTGTGAACATCATACTTACGCAAACCGTCTCTTTCCAGTGCCTTTCTCGTGATTATTTCGCTTTCGAACCAACGCCAGTGACGCTGTTCAAAGCAGTATCAAGTTCGCCGTTCAAAACAGCTTCCTTGACCGTTGAAAGAACCGTGCTGACCTCTGAAGCATTAGCGCATTGAATAGCGTTCTTGCCCTTCGCAAGCTCAATTGGTTTGCTGCCATAACGCACTGTTAGTTGCACTGTATCGTCAGCGTTCACGACCCACCATCGCTTGATGCGCTTTGCTACTTCACGACGATGCTGATTGCCGCTTTCGTCAGTGACAGTAACAAACTTGCTTGGTGTATATGCTGGGTCTGTAGCAAGATTGATCTGCTGATCGATCTTATCTGCTAGTTTGCGACGACGCACGAAGATGCGCCCTTGTGCTGTTTCTGGTCGAAACTCGATCAGCTTCAGCGATGATATTAGCGACATTGCATTCTCCTTTTTCGAGAACTCAATGTGAATCCTTCTCACTGCAATTCCTACCTATTTCCAGCCAGCTTTTAGCTTTCTCAGCTTCTCTGCAATGTCAGAATCAGACACTTGTAATGTTGGGTTTTGGATGCGTTCAATCTCAGATTCGACAGCGCGGATTTTGCACTGTCTTTTGCTATCAATCTTTTTGGAAATTGAACCGCTCTGATTGTCTAAACTGCGACTAGTAATCGCTCTTGGAACGCTGATTGGGTCGAGACTGGGGTAGTTACTAGCAGTGAAATCACATTGTCTGTCGAGCCAGATTTGCAACGACGGATCGATGCTTAGTTGCTCTTCAAGATACAGCAGTGCCCGTTCGAAAGCCGTTTGTGCTTTTGCGTGTAGCTGTCGTGCTGACCGCATTCCTCGCTGACTTGCAGCTTCACCGCGATTGTAAAGCAGTATCGCCTTCTTCAGCAGCTCTTCATACTCAATAATTGCGCTAGATTTTCTACTAAGCAAGTTGCGCTGATCGACTGTGTTCGACCAACTATCCTCGTATTCCTTATAACCTTCCTCACCAAGCCAAGTCTGAAGCTGACGATTTTGCACGATTTCGCCACGCCTCAATCGACCTAAAAGATCTTGAAGCTTTGCCAACCGTGCTTCGTCTGACTTGTGCAAAGCGAACTCAATTCAATAAGATGAGACAGATCAAAACCGTGCAGCAAAACGAGTCTTTTTCCAAGATGGTTCCTTGCCTACCTTGATGATCGCAGCGGGAACGTCTCACGCTCAGCGACATTCTGGATATACTGCTCAGCGATCCTAAGATGCCTTTGGACCGCTAGTTCCTTTCGTCGCTTTAGCACCTTGCGAATATCATCATCAGGGTAACGATTAAACGCCCTAATTGCTAACGTCTCACCATTGACCACGTGATTAATACTGACCTCTGCAATGTCAGCCAACTCTTCCAATGTGGAGTCGGGATTGTCACGCCGAGCATCCCAAACTCTCAAGTGCATATCTAGAGATGGAAGAAGGGGCTTGGTTGCAACTTTGTAACGGGCTTGTGTGACTATCTTTCTGCTATCTCGCTTTACTAGCCTTCGCTTCACGATCCGAGTTACCTGCGTCAGCGAGTGCTTAAGTTGGTTCTCTCTGGGGATGCGAATGTAGATAAAGTCGCCCTGATCATCTTCTTGCATATCAGACGGATCAAATGGTTCTGCCTTTCTGGCTTCTGGCTCAGAAAACAGATGACTGTGCGACTTCCACCACGACCAAAAATCGCATGAATGAACATCGCCGAAGTCAGCATAGAGCTTCGCAAACCTACCAATGCCACCTGCTTCGCATGTCTGACGATAGCCTTCATGTCGCCGCAGATATTCCCACCAGTAGTAGAACACTGACCACTTCCAACGCTCAGCCGTTTTATTACCTGGCTGGGGCGCTTTTCTGCGACTTTTTCGCACACCTAAAAGCGGCGGCGTATAGACGAAAAACAGCGATTTTTCTGACTTTCTACTCATAGTTTTACCTATTGATGCCACATCGACGCACGTCAATGCAAAACTCAGAAGGCATCATATTTATGGTAGTGTGAAATATAGAATGGAGAAAGGAATTCACCTTTTCATTCTAAAAAAGAGAAGGAAGAAAGTTATGGATTACATTGAACAAGCCTACGCACTCGCCGAAGATGAAAAGGCACAGGCACTGCTGATCTACACTCAGTGCGTCAAAGACTTTGCCCACAAGAAGTATCACATTCGTTGCGAGGACCCTTTCGTGGACCTTAGCAGCCTCTTCGGTGAGCGGTGGATGTTTGAAAACGACTACGGTCTCAAAAGCGTGATGGCAGAAGCATATGCAAGCGCAAATGTAGCCTTCAATTACGCAAATCTAGAGCTTGGCGCTGGTGGTGAATTTATCTGCACCGCAAAAGCTCAGGTGCCTGCAAACAAGCGGGTTAAGGATAAGAAGCTGTACCTTTTCGCCCGCGCTATGAATCAGGTCGTGACGGCTACGACGCCCGAGATTTGGCGTCAGCGAGTTCCTTACATGCGTTGATATGTGCCCCCCCGCAAAAACATATGATGCCTTCATGAGGCAAAAGAGGATTTATAAAATGGAAAATGAAGACCTTGATTTTGAATACTATGTTCGTTCTGGCAGCCTCGTTCACATCGTACGTTATGATAGAGGGTATAATGTGCAGGACAAAATTGTCGGAAACCTATCTGACAAAATGACATTCCACGTTGATGACTTCATGTTGTCGTTCAAGGATACAATTACGGGCTCAATATATATGAGATTTGAGAGCTACGACGGTGTTTACGTCACATCTTTTACAACGTTGTATTGCAATGTTTACACGGATTTTGAGGACGGTGAAGAACACGAATGTTTGTTCTACGATGATGACGTTGATGAAATAATGCCATACCAATTTCACGATGTAGAGATTGCAAAGCTCGTTGGCAAATCCGTGTAGCTTTTAACGCAAAGCTCAGACCTATATCAGCTCCAGCTCAATTGCATCTTCATTGACGAGCTTATGGCAACGCTCACTGAGTTCAATGAAATGCTGACCGACATGGCGATGACGGGGAGATGACATAATCTCCTCGCCAGCCTTCTGTAGCCTACTAGCACAGATAGCTAGCACACCCATGCTGGGTTCGGCTCTCTTCATGCGTAGCGTTCGTAAATAGCATTCGCTGTGAGCCAGCCAGTATTCTGAGAACTCAGATTCACTTGAAACAATGCCTTTTGATTTGAGCAGATCAAAGGCTTCCATGATCAGTTTTTTACGCAATGTGACCTCCGTTGATAAATACGGAGAGTGATCTTGTTTGTGAAAAACAAGCTCTCCTGAGTATATTTATCAAAGAGGTTCAATTGAGTTACATTTTCAACGTAAAAAAGGGCTGGTCTGATTGGGCAACATCTGAAGACTGGAATATCTACGGCACTCTGAATTTCTCAGTGCAGCGCAAGCCATCATTCGTTGAAGCACAACGTAAATGGGCGTTGTTCTGGAATGTTGTGGACAGGCTTTGCTATGGAAAAAGCACTGGCGTTCAGCAGAGATTGCCACGCTTTGTTTATGCCCACACAGGCAGCAATGCTGACAATCCACACATACACTTTCTCGCAAAAGTTGATGGTGACATGCGAGAGTTCTGCATTCTGCTTAATGCACTTTGGGCAAGCATGGAGCATGTTGGTGGAGCAATAGCTGATCAGAACGAGATATTGCCTGTGTTCAACATACAGAAGGTATCAGCATATCTGATGCACGAAGATCACGGCTACGAGATGAATGGCTTCTGCGAAAAGCTTACGCATCTGCCCAAAGACGCAGCAGCTATGCGTCAAAATGCAGCGAACTTGCTTAGGTTAGCTGCCAATCGCTTTCAGCATCTCAATGATGCAGCGATTGCCTTTGATAAGCACGTTGAACGTGCAGAGCAGCGATACAATAGGCGCAACGCAAACTAACTGACGGCTATGCTGTGGTGAAATGATGCGTCTTCTGGAGATGACGATGTGCTGAGTGATTTCAGCGCATGTCATTATAATACCCAAAATTAATCAGATGTCATTGAATGAAGAACTCTTGCAAAAGGATAAGCATCGCTAATGTATTCGGGAATTTCGTCGTTTCCTTCATTTTCATCAGCCTCTTCAGAAAATAGTATTATGTATTTTTTAATATCCTCGTTTAATTTTGCTATTTCAGAAATGAATTCAATTATAATCCCCAATCTATCGTTTTTTTCAACGTCACAACGAATCTCTGAAATTTCATCACCATTCAAAAAAGGAAGAATGAAACAGCGGGCGTATCCCGTTTCATACTGCTTATCGCTCCAATTTAATAACGGAGGAAAATCTGTTGTTGCTCTGCTAATGAGATAAAGAATTTTCATTCTTTCGTTAAATGCATCAAGAAATTGTGGGTATATTTCGGTTTCTCCGCAAACTTTGGGATATTCGGTTAGAATATCGCTCAGTTGCTCTAAAACCAAATCATCATATGCATCTGCCAAAGTGCTGTAAAAGCTCATGCCATTCCTCCCTTGCCCCTAATTTGACCACTGGTCATGGCGAAGCAAGAAATTTTATCAAGCCTGCTTTGCTGATGCAGCTCACAGGCGTCAAATAAACAAATAGCTCAAAGTTAATGAAAAACACTGAAACTATTGGAAACCAACACAATCATTTTGGAGGAAATCGGTTTTCCTAAGTCTATGATTAATTTATATTTCTCTCATCACAAAAGTTTATGAGAGATAGGTAAAATGGCAAAAGCTAAAGTCCTTACTAAAGACGAAATCAAACGAGTGATGCGTATCGCTGACACAGGAAATAACGGTCTGCGTGACCGTGTTGCACTGTCGCTTAGTGTACTAGCTGGGATGCGCATCGGAGAGATTGCAGCTTTGAAGATTTCAGATGTGCGTGGCATTGATGGACGGGCAGTAGCTGTCATTAATCTCAGCAAGCATCAAACGAAGGGCAATCGCTCACGCAGGGTTTTCATCTCAGATGAACTTCGCAAAATCCTAAATCAATATCTCGCTCAGATTAGCCAGCTTGATGATAGCAAAGCGTTCATTCGTAGCAGTCGTACTATGGGGCATTTCAGCAACATCAGTCTCAGCTTACGCCTCAAAGCGATCTACGCAGCCGCTGGTATCAAAACGAGCAGTCATTCAGGCAGAAGGACATTTGCAACACGCTTGAACGCTGCTGGCATTGGGATGGCAACAATTCAGCAAGCAATGGGTCATGCGAACATCGCTACAACAGCTGGATATTGCTGGGTCAGTGATGAGCAATTGGCAAACGCGGTCAATGTGATTTGAAGAAGGGAAGTAGGCAGTAACTATGCAAGCAAGACAGTGGTGGGTGCTAGTGCGCTATAAGGATGAAGCTGGGGCTGGCTTTGGAAAGCAGTATGTCACAGCGACGAACGCTCACGAGGCAATTCAGATGGCTAAGGCTTTGTATGGAAAGCTGCTCATATCTGAGGGCGCGAACCTCGTTTAAATGCAGTTTACATCAGCAAGGTGAGCTGCGATATATTCTGGTCAAAAATTCTTTTTATTTCTACGCTTACAAAAAAAGTTTTGGTTCTAATTTGCAGTAATTTTTCAAAATTTCTAAACAAAATTTTGATGCATAATGAAGGTTGTTGTCACCAGTAGTTCTATTTTTCCACCCAACATTTTTAAATTTTTTTGATTTATTCAACATACTTTTGAAAGAGCTGTGAATATTCACATTATTCCCATCACAATATATTTTGAGAATTTCAATTTCTTCAATAAAAATTTTATAAATTGAAAAATTAACATCAAAAATATCATTATTTTTATTACTGTAATGTTTTTCAAATGTAATTGTTTTGTTTGGACAAAAAATTTCGTATTCATTTTGAATGTATGTGGTCAATTTACTGATAATTTTCCTATGATTATCTAATTTTATTTGGTCATATTCTCTTTTTTTATCCGAATGAAATAGCTCAATTTTTGCATTGGCAGCTGCTATCTTCTCCATTTTTAATGCAATAAAATGAGCTGTGTTTTCAGGTAGCCGTTGCGACCTAAGTTTTTCCAGCCACAGTGAGTAAGTTCCGCAGACCATAAAAACTTGATAGTAAAGATAATATCCTACTCCAAGCATTGCTGCCCACAATGCGTGATAATAGGTGATGTTATCAACGCCCACCTTAAATAACGCAATCACAAATGAAAGAGTATAAATAGCAGTAAAAATTGCAAAAACTGCAGTGAATTCGGAAAAAGAAAATCCAAATATTTTTCGTGCGAACAGAAATAACAATAGGGCTGATGGTAATATAAGTGACTCAGTCATTTTTTAATATTTTCAGCTATTTTTATCTGCGATGCCGTCATTCGTTTTTTCAATTCATTCCGCGTGATCCGCGCACTATCATTGCCTGCCGCAGCAGCAATATCCAGCCATTTATAAGCCTGAATATAGTTTTTTTCTAAGCCAGTACCATTCGCATACATCAAGCCGAGATTGTACTGTG
This sequence comes from Cytophagaceae bacterium, assembly GCA_027485075.1. GTDB lineage: Bacteria > Bacteroidota > Bacteroidia > Cytophagales > Spirosomataceae > Aquirufa. The sequence goes on along the minus strand of JAIXRT010000165.1, from coordinate 1,111 downwards.
CATTTGCATAACCTTGATCTGCAGCAAGTCGAAACAACCGAACCGACTCCACATCATTCTTTCGGACACCTCTGCCATCTTTATACATCGCACCGAGATTGTTCTGCGCTGGTGCATAGCCTTGATCCGATGCAAGTCGATATAACCGAACTGCTTCCGTCTCGTTCTTTGCTACGCCTGTGCCATTTGCGTACATCACACCAAGATTATACCTCGCGTTTGCGTAACCTTGAGCTGCGGCAAGTTGAAATAACCGAACTGCCTCCGTCACGTTCTTTGCTACGCCCGTGCCATTTACATACATGAAACCGAGATTGTATTGTGCAATCGCATTACCTTGATCCGATGCAAGTCGATATAACCGAGCCGCCTCCGCCTCGTCCTTCGCTACGCCTGCGCCATTTGCATACATATTACCGAGATTAATTTGTGCTCCCGCAGATCCTTGATCCGCAGCAAGTCGATATAACCGAGCCGCTTCCGCGTCGTCCCTCGCTGAACCCCTGCCCTTTTCATACATATTACCGAGATTGTAATGCGCCGATGCAAGTCCTTGATCCGCAGCAAGTCGATATAAGCGAACCGCTTCCGCGTCGTCCTTTGCTACACCTCTGCCATTTGCATACATCACACCAAGATTGTACTGCGCATTTGCGTAGCCTTGTTCTGCAGCAAGTCTATATAAACGAACCGCTTCCGCATCGTTTTTTGTTACGCCAGTGCCATCTTCATAAATTACAGCAAGATTAAATTGCGCAATCGAGTAGCCTTGCTCTGCAGCAAGTCGATATAACCGAACCGCTTCCGCGTCGTCCCTTGCTACCCCTCTGCCATTTGCATACATCGCACCGAGATTATTTTGCGCTGCCGCATTACCTTGAACTGCAGCAAGCCTAAAAAATCGAACTGCTTCTGCGTCGTCCTTTGCTACGCCCTCGCCATTTATATATCTCAAGCCGAGATTGTACTGCGAATGTGAATAGCCTTGCTCTGCAGCAAGTCGATATAACCGAACCGCTTCCGCGTCGTTTTTTGTTACGCCTCTGCCGTCTGCATACATCAAAGCAAGGTTGTGTTGTGCTCCTGCAAATCCTTGATCCGCAACCATGTG
>JAIXRT010000071.1 GCA_027485075.1 Cytophagaceae bacterium | reverse complement strand
TAAGTGGTTGTTTATCGCTGGTCCGTGTTTATCCATGTTGACCGCCTTAATGACTTCCGCTGTAGTTCCTTTTGGAGATACGGTAACCGTGGGAGGTGTGACTTTTGACTTACAGGGTATCGATGTGAACATTGGTATTTTGTGGGTGTTTGGAATTGTATCCTTAGGTGTTTATGGAATTTTGATTGGAGGCTGGGCTTCCAACAATAAGTATTCGTTATTGGGTGCTATTCGTGCCGCTTCGCAAAACATTTCGTATGAATTAGCGATGGGTATGTCGATCATTGCGATTTTGATGTTGACAGGTTCTTTGTCCACGAAGACCATAGTGGAAACCCAACAAGCCGGTCACTGGAATATTTTACAACAGCCACTCGGATTTTTAATCTTCTTGATTTGTTCGTTTGCGGAATGTAATCGTACACCATTTGACTTGCCGGAATGTGAGACTGAGTTGATCGGTGGTTACCACACAGAATACTCGTCGATGAAACTTGGTTTTTATTTGTTCGCGGAATACATCAATATGTTTATTTCAGGTGCGGTGATGGCGACGTTGTTTTTCGGAGGATATGACTACCCGGGATATGCTTTTGTAGCTGGACAATTTGGCACAACAGTGGCTGCTTTTGTGGGCATGGGTGCGTTAGTAGGTAAAGCATTATTATTTGTGTTTGTATTTATGTGGGTGCGCTGGACGCTTCCACGTTTCCGTTATGACCAATTGATGGGCTTAGGCTGGACTGGTTTGATTCCTTTGTCTATGTTCAATGTGGTGGTGACTGGATTTGGTATTTTGATAGGCCAACCGATTTTAGCGGGAGTAGGTGGAGTTGTGATTTTAATCGCAGGCTTATTCTTGAATGATGCGATCTTTAGAAAGAAAAAAATAGCTTAGGTATATGAAATTAAGCAATAAAACAAAGGTAATCGAGCAAGGTGAAATGACCTTGGCAGAGCGTATGTATCTACCTGCGATTGTGGGTGGAATGGCAACGACTTTGAAGCACTTTTTCTCGAAGCCGGTAACGATTCGTTATCCAGAGCAACAGCGTTATTTGGGCCCTATTTACCGTGGGCAACATATTTTGAAGCGTGACGAACAAGGAGCGGAACGCTGTACAGCCTGTGGTCTTTGTGCCGTTGCTTGTCCAGCGGAAGCCATTTCCATGGTAGCGGAGGAGCGCAAAAAAGGGGAGGAGAACTTATATCGCGAGGAGAAATATGCGAAAGTGTATGAGGTCAACATGTTGCGTTGCATCTTCTGCGGGTTATGTGAAGAAGCTTGTCCGAAAGAAGCCATCTTCTTACGCCACGATACGATGGTGCCCGTATTTAATACGCGGGACGAGGTCATTTATGGCAAAGATAAATTAGTTGAAAAAATGGATCAGCGCTATTTGCGTGATGGTTGGAAATAATAACCCTATGGATATTTCAAATATTTGGTACTTTTTATCAGGCTTGACGCTGCTAAGCGCCCTGATGGTTGTGTTAGCCAAAAACCCGATTCACTCGGTGTTATACTTGGTTTTCACCTTTTTCTGTATTTCTGGACACTATGTGTTGTTGAATGCGCAGTTTTTAATGGCCGTAAATATTATCGTGTACGCAGGAGCCATCATGGTTTTATTCTTATTTGTGATCATGATGTTGGATTTGCGTAAGAACAAACCCGACTCGAAATCATCTTTAACTAAGTTAGCTGGTGTTATTGTTTCAGGAGTACTTTTAGTCATTTTCGTTGCTGCTTTCCATAAGAATAGCATGCCGGTTCCTTCCGCAGACACGGCGGGTTTTTCATCCCAAACTGGTATGGTGGAAAACTTGGGTAAAATCTTGTATTCAGAATATTTATTACCATTTGAATTGGTATCGATCTTGTTCTTTGTAGCGATGGTGGGTGCTGTGCTTTTAGGTAAAAGAGAAGCAGGGGAACGTAATTTTTAAATCCTAAACTTCACAAAAAAAGCGAGCTCGTAAGGGCTCGCTTTTTTGTTTTATAAGAATAGATCAATTATTTCTTTCCCTTAACACCAAATTTTCGGTCAAAAACCCCGAGTTTTAAACCTACTTGTCCTGAGAATCCTTGCATTTCTGAAGTGCTATTGCTTCCTAGTGCAAATCGGTAATTTGCAGCGGTGAATAAACGTATGTTCTTTAGTACATTAAGTTCTACCTGGATGCCTGGTTGAATGCCTACTGATTTTGCACCTCCGAATCCGAATGACATGCGATCATCATATCGGTCATTTCTATGGCGTCTCATGGATTTTGGTCGCATGGTAGTTTGGTCATTATCTTCATCCATCATTTTTTCTCCTCGCATACTAATAACCCCGATTGCAAGTGGAAAACTTACATGGATGAGTGAATTCGCTTTAGGAGTATAGGCTACAGTAAAAGCATGAAATGCTTGAGGAGCTTTGTTTGTATTTTCATCACGCACGCTACGCAGAAAAGTAGCACCTAATTCCCATGAATTATTCACATGTAGGGCGGCGGACATTCCGGCCTGAGTTCCCACTTGACCAAACTGAACAATAGGCGAAACACTTAGTCCAAACGATTTAATCGGATTTTTCTGTAGCGAGCCAAATAGGGTTTTGGCTTTTGAGGTAGAACTACTGTCATTTTTAATGACAATGGGTGAACTTGTGGATTCTTGTGCCTGCGCGCTTGCGGCGAATAATCCAAGACATAAGGCTGTTAGGCGGATTGAATTGAGCATAATTGTGTTTGTTTTTTAAAATTTAATGTTGGTTGCGAAAGTACCTAAATGCATTTAATGTATGTAAGTAATTTGAGGACTAACGTAGATACTTTGGCAATTAGTATAATTTATATCGATAATTGTTGAATTATAGAACCTGGTCGATTGAATTTGGCGCTTGGTATTTTGAGTTTTCGAATGGGTAGTTTTCGGCTCGCTTGTAATTTTTCTAAAAGCAAGTTGAAGCATCAGGATAATCGATACAGCAGAAACTAGTTAAACGAAATCCTAAGTCCTAAACTGAAATTGCGACCTGCCGACGTATTATAGTAACGCCCGCCTACAGCATTTAAATCAGGTCCAGACGTGTACATCGTATCACCTATATTCTCTGCACTTAGCCAAACATTCCATTTTCCACGCTGGTACTCTATCTTCGAATTCCATAAATGAACCGCAGGTAATTGATCAGTATTGGCATCATTCAGGTAAATTTTATCGGTGTAGGTGTATTGAATATGCAATCGAATCCATTGCGAAAATGCATAACTCAACGTGCTCGCATGCTGGAACGGACTCGTTCCCGTTAATCGGTTTCCAGAGAAGTTTTTGCCCGCAATTTGATAGTTGACAAAGCGGAAATTTTGAATCGTTTCCGCATTAGTTAGCTCAAGATTTTGCCCTATTTTCCACACATGACTCAATTCAATTCCTTGTTGGCGCGTTCTCCCCACATTATCAAAATACTCGGATCCATCCGCTGCCCGACGAATCACAATGGTTTCATTGAGGTCAAATTGGTATACGCTCAGATTCCACTGTAGGAATTTAGATTTTCCACGCCAACTCACCTCTTTGTTCCAGCCTTTTTCTGCACGCAGGGTTCTATTAATGATGCCAGTTGATGGGCGAATTTCACCCAGGCTAGGAGGAGAATATCCGTGTACGACTTTGACTACTAAGTTTTGCCGTGGGGTTATATTATGTAATAGGGCGATTCGTGGCGAAAAGATACCTTCATTGCCGATAAACGCTGTCCAAAATTGATTGTAACTTCCGGCTAAAGTCAAATTCCAGGCGTCATTTAGTTTATATTCTCCCTGCAGAAATAAACTTGCATTTTGCAAGGTGGTATTTTGCGTGAACTGAAGCGTGTCTTTTGTCCCTTTTTTATTGCCAAAGGTTTGGCTATCAAAAACGCCCGTTTGGAATTCAAGACCACCGTCTATGCTGAGGTCATCATTTTTGAAGTGGATGACATTCCGACTACTAAAATTTAGTTCTTTCCGAATTTCATAGTTACGGATGGTTGGGTTTTCGATTAAATTTAACTGAGCTGATCGATTACTTGTCGCACTCCAGTGCTCATTCCACCTACTGGTTAATTGAACTCCCACACCTAAAGTTTGTAACCGAAAAGTAGCTTTTTGGTCCGCCGCACTTAAAAATGCGCCTGCAGCTGGTCTAGCTTGTCGGGGGTCTGTTTGGAATTGCTTTAGCGTAAGTCCACCGGGTGTTTGGTACGTCACACGGCCAAGATACGTGATTACATCCAGTTGCGTATTTCGCAATAATTCTTTGTGGTACTCATACGAAATCCATTGTTTATTGATATCTGATTGTTTCCGATATCCTTCTTGATTCCAATAACTGGCATACACCCGATGCCCATTTGTCTGTAAATCCCAGCTCTGCTTATAGCCTCCTAGGCTGTTGCCAACCTGCTGATGAATGATTTTTTTCTGCGTGGCATTTGGCGTGTTGAAGAGCATGACCCCGCCTGTTCCGGCACCATAAATTCCACCGCTTGGCCCTTTGATAATCGTTAATTCATTAAAAAAATCGGGGTCAATTAAGGCTAAATAGGTATTGTTTCCGGCATCTGTTAGCGGCATTTGATTCCAATAAACCTTCACATTGCGAACACCAAAAGGTGCACGAAGCGCACTTCCACGAATCGCCATGCGATATGAACCTGGTGATCGTTCTTCCATCCGTACACCTGCTTGCATGTTTAGTGATGTGACAAAGCTGGTATTATTTGTGCGAGTCAAGTCTTGCGCATTCAAAATTGCAATGGCATCAGGACTAGAAAAGCTGGACTTTTTTTGTTCAAAAACACGAACGACTACTTCATTTAGCTCGGTCGTTTTGATCGTACTGTCAGCACTCAAACTCATGAAGCTCAGTAAAATGGATAAAAGCATGTTAAAAGAAGTAAGTTATTTGTGCACTAGTTGATTGCAGTGATGGGTATGGGTTCCCATAATTGATTTGTTCATAATCAATTCCTAAGGCCCAATTGGGTAATCGGAATGAAAGTAATGCTTGGTAGCCAAGCTGCCTCTCCAGTTTCGTAGTTTCTTCTATGCCGGGCCAGGTCGTACGCGTACGCTGCATAAGTGGTTGAAATACTTTCCCTTGAAGGGTAGTTTTTATCTTTCCTTTTGTCTGAAAACCAAGTCCAGCGCGTAATCCATGCAAGGAGAATTTTTCGTCCGACAAGATATCGCGTTGGGATGCAGAAGTCTTTCTGGCCATCGTTAAACTATATACACTCGCTGATGCAAATAGGCCAAACTTGCTAAACTGATTTAGGCCAATTTCCCCCTTTCCACCCCGAAATGCCACATTTTCACGACCGAGCTGGGTGCGTTGCATATTACCGATCATGGTTAATTGGCCAAACAACTGGGTAGGTTTACCCGGCTTTTGAAATTGCAATGCTGCTGTTGTATTTAATGTTTGTTGGCTTTCTCCCCAATGCAATCTGCTCGTTCCTAGGCTAGTTGAAAAACGAAATTTTTGAGCCCAACAAGGTGCTAGAGACAGGCAAGTAACAACAAGTAGGACGTAAAATTTCATAAGTCGCAATATACCACGGTTACCAATATTTTCCGCCTTTTTTTAAGGCAAAGCCGACGCCTCTCAGGATAATCCATCCGTGAGCTAGCAGTGTTGGGATGAAGCCAAAATGGCTCTGCATAACTTGAAAGCGCTCAGTCCAAGACTTTTTTAAATTTTGTACGGAGGCGCCACCCATCAGGTATCTGCAAATAGGCTCTGATAACTGGTTCGTTTTATGACTCAGCTTGAGGCATTTAATCTCCCAGTCGATATCTGAGCTTAACTGGTATTCTACATTAAATCGTGGGGCTAGGTCACGTTTGACAATAAATGATTGATGGCAAATAACCATGCCTCGTTTAAATGATTTCCAAGTGAGCTTAGCGGGAATTCGGTGAGGAGTCACCACGCTTCGCAGGCCTATTTCCTGTCCAAGCATGTCCACAAACATGGCATCTCCGACAAGTACATCTGGATCTGAGTCCAATGCTTTTAGTATATGCTCCAAGGTATTTTGAGAAGCAAAAGTGTCTCCTGCATTCAAAAACAGCACATATTCACCGTTGACTACCTGAAGCCCCTTATTCATGGCATCGTAAATGCCGCGATCTTTTTCAGATATTACCTGATCAATGTTTTGCTGATAGGTCTGAATCAATGCAAGCGTTCCATCTGTGGAAGCTCCATCGACAATGACATATTCAATGGCTGAACGATGCCCTTGTTCCAAGATGCTTTGGATGGTGCGTTCCAGAAATTGCTCCGCCTGGTACGTGATCGTGATGATGCTAAGCTTGGCCATCTGGGAGGTATTTGAGGTAGAGTTCGCTATGCTTTTGCGCAATAATATCTTCCTGATAGCTATGCATTACTTTTTCACGTGCAGCCTCATTTGGTGTGTGGCTAAGTGACCATTGGATACCGGAGGCAAGTGCGTTTGCCGACAAGTATTCCGCGACATAACCGTTGATTTCATGGTCAATCATTTCGGGGATTCCGCCTACCTGAAAGCCGACACATGGTGTTCCGCAGGCCATTGCTTCCATGATAGTGTTCGGTAAATTTTCTTCCAAAGAAGGGGTAATAAATACATCGGCCGCTGAATAAATCAAACGCATTTTTGCTGGATCAGCGATGTGGCCCAAGCTTGTTGCCGGTAAAGGAAGTGCCTTGATTTCGGAGCTATCGATGACATTGCCCACAAGCAACAATTCCGTGTTTTTGGCTGCTGTTGGGTTTTCGTTTTTCCAAATTTCTAGTGCTTCTTGTAGGTAACTAAAACCTTTGGTTGGCGTATTTACCCGCATGGCCACAAATAGGATGTATTGTTTTTCGAGGTTGAGTTGAAGTGTATTTTTGGCGTCAGATATCCGCTGAAAGAAATGGGTATCCAAGGCATTTGGAATAGATTCAATGCTGCGATGTGCGAGGATGGTGCTTTTTTCGGCACGTGATTTTAGCCAGTCGCTGCAGGTAATGATGTGCAAATTGGGGTACTCGAATGCAAAGATTTTACGTGCCCACATGCGATGTGAAATATCCCAGCGCTCGGGTTTATTGACAAATTTACACGACCCACAATTAGTCTGAAAATTCTCGCAATCTCCGCTGTGATGGCAACCTCCTGTAAAAGCCCACATATCATGTAAGGTCCAAATGACCGGTTTGCCCAATTTCAGCAGTTGCTCAATGTTACTGATGGATAGAAATCCAAAGTTGACCCAATGCAAATGAATAATATCCGCCTGTTGAATGGCGGGATGGCGGCTGATATCCTGCCCAATTAATCCTGGATTAAATAGAAATCGGATGGCTTTACTTTTTTCGCTTGGCAGAAAATAAAGGCGTTCCAGGATGAAACGGATCCAGTTTCCTAGTTTAGCCCAAAGGCCTTTTCGAATCAATTCAGCCCCGTCATCTCCCGATTTTTCTTGGACTAGGTACGTCACGTGATGCCCAGCTTTTTGAAGCGCTTGTTGGAGCCGACCCGCAGCTATCCCCGCACCCCCATTTTGGTTGTGGTAGGAAAGGAGGACGATATTGAGCGCTTTAGACATTAGGCTTTAAATATTTGATCGATCGATTGCGCGATGCGTTCAGCGGCTTTTCCATCCCAAAGTGGTGGTATTTGACCTTGCTTGCAATGGCCTTGCAGGATGTTTAGGAGCGCTTGGTATGTTTTGTCTGGGTCTAGGTCGGCCAATAGCTGATTTGTGCCCATGGTTACCGTAATAGGTCTTTCGGTTGAATCGCGGAAGGTTAAACAAGGTATTCCGAGATACGTTGTTTCCTCTTGAATACCACCTGAATCGGTCAGTATCGCTTGCGCGTGGCTCATCAGTTGGATGAATTCCAAATACCCTAACGGCTCAGTGAGAATTAAATTCTTGTTCGTTTCAATCGCGTTGAGCAAACCAAATTTTTCCATGTGCGCACGCGTCCGTGGGTGGATCGGGAATACGACTTTGGTTTGGGTAGTACTTAGTTCGATGAGGCGTAAAATGGATTTCAGTCCTTGCTCAGTGTCTACGTTAGCCGGGCGGTGCATCGTCATCACAATGTAGTCATCAGTCGCTAGTCCCAAGTCTGACAGTATCGTGCTGCTTTTCGCTTTTTCTTGGTAGCGCACGAGTGAGTCGATCATCACGTTGCCCGAAAAGAATACTTTTTCGTCAGGTACCCCTTCATATTTCAAATGGTCGATGCCACTTTGTTCGGTAACAAATAAGTAATTCGCCACAGAATCAGTCAAAATCCGATTGATTTCCTCGGGCATGTTGCGGTCTCCCGATCGGAGCCCAGCTTCCACGTGCGCTAATGGAATGCCCATTTTGATAGCGACGAGGGTACAAGCGAGGGTGGAGGTGACATCACCTACCACGATAACGAGGTCGGGTTTTTCTTCAAGGAGGATGGGTTCGAAGGCCAGCATGATTTTGGCGGTTACTTCGGAATGGGTACCTCCTCCAATACCTAGGAAAAAATCGGGTTTCGGTAATTCAAGTTGAGTAAAGAAAACATCACTCATTTTGGCGTCAAAATGCTGTCCGGTGTGAACAATCTTGGACGTCCAATTCGGAAGATTTTGAATCGCGCGATGCAGCGGTGCAACTTTCATGAAATTTGGCCGTGCGCCGACTACCTGAATTACTTTCATTTACTAAACTTTGGGTGGGATAATGGGGACAAAGATAAGGAAATGAGTTGAGAATTAAGAGTGAAGAATTAAGAGTTAAGCAGGGTAATTTAGGCTTAAGTTTCAAACCATGCGACTCCGTATAAAGTTTATAACCCAAGGATTCAGCCTAGGGAATCGACGCTTGCGCGTCTCAAACTTTGGCAAACCCCGAAGGATTGCCAAAGGGAAACTAACTGACTACTGGCTACTTACTACTGCCGACTGTCGATCGCAAACCGAAACGCCTCCATGTAATTCCCCAATACCGTATGGATATTGATTTCCTGTTCGATGATTTCTCGCGAACGCTTACCCATCACAGCAATTTGTGCCGGGTCTGCAAAAAGTTTTTCAATGACCGCATTCAGGCTAGCCACAGATCCTGACTCGAAAAAGTGGCCATTATATCCTTCGCGAACCAATCGTTTCTCCGTCCCATCTGCTACCGAACAAACTACCGGTTTTGAGAAACACATGGCCTCGTTGATGGATAAACCACCCATCCCGGCCAACACATAAATCCCAGCTTCGCAGGTAATTTGGCCTAAAACTTTCGGATCATAAATGCCTCCATGGAATTGGATAAAATCACATCCTGTTGCTTGTGCTTTCAATGCTTCCAACTCAGGTCCATCACCTACGATACTTAGTTCGGTTTGAGGATATTTCGCGTGCAATGCTTTGGCTGTTTCGATCAACAAATCCACTTGCTTCCATTTCACTAAACGCCCGATGTGTAACAAACGGAAGGGATTAGCTTGGACGTCATTTAGCTCGTTGGCCGTGGTTAATAAAGCATCCGTATCCGGCGAATTTGCCGTCACAAAAACCTTCTCAGCCGGGACGCCATAGGACGCATGCATGGCCACGGCCTCATCCAAATAATTGATATGCGCATCCACCAAATTGCTGAAAATCTTACGTGTTTCACGTACAATGATAAATTTGAGCCGGGCAAGAATCGACTTGTTTTGTTGGTGCGCTTGATTATTTTCCGTCACACCTCCACCTTGTAAATAGTACGAAATTGCCTCATTATAATGTGGTACCTGAAATGGAATTTCCTTGGAAATAAGTGCTACGTTATTGCGGCGTAAGAAAGTATACCAACTCGGATAAAAGACAAATGAGGCTTGATATGGCCAATTGACCATCAATACATCCGGCTTCTCTTGTAAAATCAATTCCTTCAGCCCCCGGAAAAACTTCTTCCCATAATAGGTCGTATATTCTTCCTGATAAAATACCTTGAACTCAATGCCATCTTTACTCTCAAATACACCAGCCCCCAAGGTCGCACCCTTACTTGCAGGCACCACCACACAAACCTCCACACCCATCTCGCGCTGAAGTTTATTTAAGACCAAATTGTAATAATGCGGTAAACCTCCCGCTAATGACATCAACTTCATTTGCTCAATTTACTTTTAATCAAGGCCGATAAATCGGGGGATAAATCCAGCGCCCATCCAGCCAAGAAAAATAATAATCCTATCGCTGTAGACCGTACGCCTAGATTTAGTATCCAAGCAATCCAATCTCCCGTGCCAAGGACAGGAATAAACGACACGACATACCAAACCCCAAGACTCAATAGCACAATCCATGCCGTTTTCCATTCAAACGGTTGCAAGCCCATTTTGGCCCACAAGAAAAAATACTTGATGGCATTATATCCCGCTAGCGCCAGTAATGAGGCAAGTGCCGCCCCATTATACGAATACAAGGGGATAAAAATCAAGTTGCCCACCACGATGCCCACCGCCAAAATCATATAAAATAATAAGTCGTACCGGTAGTATTTGGAGTTAATCAAGATCTCCGAATTTAAGCCCGTACCCATATCAATGATTTTCGAAATGCCCACCATCAAAACCACCCAGCGGCCATCTTCGTAAACCTCATGCCGCGGGATGATTTGGTAGATGAAATCCAAATTGCACCAAATAAGCAAAAACAAAAAGCAGCCTACTAAGAGCAAGTTGAGCGATGATTTTTTGTAAATATCTTCAATCTGACTGGTGTCATTACGCTTCCATGCTTGGGCCAATAAAGGCGTACTGATTGCCGCAATGACATTGCGTGGAATCGCAATCATCAATCCCATCCGAGAATTAATATCGAAAATGGCCGTCGTTCCCAATCCACCTGTATACGCTGGAAGCATGATTTTTTCTACATGTTGAATCAACGTGAAACTTGCACCTGCTAAAATCACCCAACCGCCATAAGCGACCATTTCCTTGAAGATCGGTTGGCGTACGAAAGAGAAATCTAATTTGGTATAAAAACGCTTCAGTTGTTTGATGTACAGTAATAAGGCTATGACCGCGATGAGGTAGGAGGCGGTAATGCCTTGCACCAACTGGTCAAATGTTAAATAACCTAACCCAAATCCCAAGATCAAACACGCATTCGCAACTCGCAAATACAACTCCCGAATGATAGCCGGAACAACAATGCGCAGATGGACGCGGGCGTAGGATTCAAGCACCGACATATATAAAAAGCTTCCTGTCAGTGGAATGATGTAATAAAAATATAGAGGTAATAAGGGGGAATTGGTTGCATAAATGGCATTAAATGTGCCGCGCAAGGCAATGTAGCCTAAGGTAAAAAGTCCCCAACCGACTAAAGGAGAGATCAATAAAAACGAGAAAAATCCGCGATGTTCATTCGAAGGGTCATCAAAATGAGGAAAGAATCGAACGGCGATATGCGGAATTCCCAACTGGGTAAAGGAGGCGAAAATCAATGGAATGCTGACTAAAGCGCCTGCGATTAAACCTACTTCCGACTGACTTAAAAACTGATTATAGAGAAAGATGACATTGAACGTCCCGATCGCAGTACCCAAGTAGGTGACGATGGAGGCTTTAAGACTTTGCCGAATGACGATTCCCATGCATGATTTGAATAAGCTACAAAACTACAAATTTTAAAACACTTTTGATTTTTTGGCTGAGCTTCACCACGTCGTAGTTCATTTCGATGTGTTTTCGAGCCGACACCCCCATGCGCAAACGGTCTGCTTCGTTTTTGATTAGAAACATGCAGGCTTCCGACATACCGAGAACATCATGTTCGTCTGTGAGTAATCCTGTCTCACCTTCAATAACGGCATCTGGAATACCTGCATGTCGGGTTGAAACCGTGGGCAATCCACACGCGGCCGCCTCTAAAATCGCCACGGGTGTCCCTTCCGAATCACCGGCTTTCGTAATGATGGAATGTTGGACAAACACATCTGCCGCTTGCAAATAGGGCAAATATTCAGCCTGTGACATGGCTCCTAAAAATTCAACGTGATTCGATAATCCCTTTTCGTGAACAAATGCCTTTGCCTCTTCCCACATCGGGCCATCCCCAATCATCTGTAGGCGTGCTTCCGGAAATTGCTTGATTACCATATCAAACGCCCGAAGCGTATGAATGGGTCCTTTTTTTTCTGCAAAACGCGCTACCGAAATGAAGGTGAATCGGTCTGATTTTTTAACTCCAGGTTTAAATGTGGACACATCTACCCCGCAAGGAATTACATGTAAATTCGGCAAAGGTCCTGCGATCGCTTCTAAATTTGTGCGCATGGATGCCGCGACAACAATCACCGCTTGGGCTTTGGGTAGCATCGCAGCGTAGTGGGCTCGGTAGGTATCCAATGTCTTTTTTTCATTGGCATCAAAGCCTAAAAATACGATCGAGTAGGGTATCCCTAACGAAAGACAAGCTTCGTAAATATTACTACCCAGCGGACCGTAGTTGGCCAAAAAGGCGTCAATCTGGTTCGTGCGCAAAAACTTTTTTAAGTAATGCTGGTAGATTTTTCGATAAAGCCCGGGTACGAGATTTCTTAAACTTCCCCGAACAGCCAATTCCGAAAGTGGAAACGGATAAATGGATTTGCCACTATAGGTTTGGTTGGGTAACCAGCCTTCATAAAGAACTTCTACAGGTTGTAATTGCTTGATTTGCTCGTCGATAAACGTCTCGGAATAGGAGTGAAAATTCGATCGGGCAATAAGCAAATTCATGAGGCTCGGGGTATTTTCTACGAAATTACCCTATTTTTGCTTTACATACTGAGGTCATGGATAAAATTCTACTTGTAGGCGGTGCGGGTTTCTTAGGCTATAATTTGCTTGATTTTGTTCAAAAACAAGCACATAACGCGCCAGAGATCGTTGTCCTTTCCCAAGAAATCCCAGCATCTTCGATTCAATTTCCCGATGTGATTTTTGTAGCAGGGGATTATGGAGATGTGAACCTGCTCCAGCATTTATTCGAAAAGCATCAGTTTACCCGTGTTTTCCATTTTGCTAGTTCCATCATTCCTGCCTTATCCACGCAGAATATTCAGGCGGATGTGGAGACGAATTTATTGCCAACGATTCGATTGATGGAGGTGATGAAAGCGCACGGTTGTTCACAAATCGTATACCTTTCTTCAGGTGGTGCAGTGTACGGAAATGAGGAGCCAAGTCATAAAAAGGAAGATCAAGCGTGCCAGCCAATTAGTTCTTATGGCATTATCAAATTAGCCGTTGAGCATTACATTCGCCTTTATGCGAATTTATATCAAATCGATTATCTGATTTTGCGCTTATCGAATCCATTCGGATTGCATCATCGGTCAGAGACGCAAGGTGTGATTAACATTGCCATTCGTAAGGCCTTGAAGGGCGAGACCTTTGTGGTATGGGGAGATGGAAGTCAGGCGAAAGATTATTTGTTTGCAGAGGATATTGCTCAGGCTTTGATGCAACTGATGGCTTCTGATGTGAAAAATCAAACCATTAATATTGGTTCAGGCCAAACACTTTCGTTAGTCCAAATCATCGATTTGGTAAAACAACGGGTTCCCCATTTTCAAGTAGAATTTGTGGAGGCGATGCCAACGGACGTTCAGCAAGTAAGTTTGGATATTAGTAAGCTGAAATCGATGATTCCTTTCACGCTCAGTCCTTTGGCTGAAGCATTCGAAAAAACCTTTGCGTACGAACAGACTAGACTTTCTTCGCTACGAGAATAAAGGTACACGCATCTTCATTGCGCGATTTTGATCCGATAATCTTGTCGAAAAAGATAATAAGCGGTTGCATGATGATCGATAAAACCGGTCGGGCAAATTTCGGTAGCTTGAATAGGATACCATCTTGAAACAACTGAAGGCCCATCGAAGAACGACCTAATATCCCTTCAAAATAAACGACTTCAAATCCGGCTTCTTGCACGATTTTTTTCAGACCGGTCGACGTCCAACGCCAAAAGTCCGTTGGGTCCGGATGAAACATCCAATAGCCGTGAGTCGATAAAATCAAGTTACCATCGTTGGCTAAAATCCGGTGCGCCTCTTTTAAATAGGCTTTTGGGTCTTCTACGTGTTCGAGTACCTGGGTAGATAATACAAATCCTACGGTCGCATCGGGCATATCGATCACGCCTTTAGGATCTACGGTTACATCTGCTTTTGTGTTATATGCCAAATCTAAACCGATATACTGCTCCACAAATGGAGCAAATAGAGGTTCATAAGGTTTATTCCCACAACCGTAGTCGGCAATCAACTGATGTGGCGAATTCCTCACATATAAACTAATGACCCGTTCGAGTTGCTTGCGGAGCTGGTGCAAGTAATAATAGCGGGCGGACATCCGTCCCCAGATCTTTGGATAAAGGCGTTCGATGCCTGCTTCTCTACTTTCCATATGCGTTGACAAGTCTTTTTTGTTCTTCGATCGAATTTTTATATTCGACAAATTCGGCTGCTTTTTTTGCCCAATTCAAAGCTTTGGCTCGATTCCCTTTCCGGTTTTCGATGCGCGCGATACCCATTAAAGCGAGGCCGTGAATGTCTTTGGTAAATCGTTCTTCCCATGGATGTTGCATCGCTTTACCATAATGAGCTTCGGCCACATTATATCTTTTCTTCTCAAATTCCTCACGCATGCCTCGAAACACATGGGCCGCCCCCATCATATAGGCGGATTTTGATTTCTCTAGTTTTTGGATGAATTCTTCCGCAGCTTCATATTGACCAGCAAGTGTCAGCAACTCAGCTCTTTGCATATTGAACAAATGGTTTTCTGGGTATTTATTCACGAGTAGTTCAGAATATGGGAGCCCTTTGCTAGGAGTGCCTTCATATTTATTGTACACATAAGCCAAATAAAATGTGGACTCATTCTTAACAAATACGGATTTGCGAATGGCTGCCTCTAGTTGAGACAATCCCAAACGCTTATTTCCATCTTCGAAAAAAACCATGAAGGGGCGAATGACCGAATGCAATTCTGGGTAAACAATGCGGTAGTAATTATAGATACCCGCTGAATACAAAAATTCCGGTTGGCGCTCCGTATTTCGTAAGCCAATTTTCAAATGGGCATACGCCTTACGGGTGTAGTTGACCGCCTTCACATAATTTTGATAATCATTCTCATATGCAGCTAAAAATCCCAGGGATGAGATGCAGAAAAATACGGCTTCTTGGTCATTGGGATTGCGTTCGTAGGCTTCGTAGGCCAATTGGTACGTCAGTTCTAAGAATGCTAAATACGCTCTACTTTGAGCAGGATGGTCTTTTAAAGGGAAATATTGCTTTTCGAGCTGCATGGCTGAAAGTAAATAGCCGGCAGGGTTTTTGGGGTATTTGGCTTTCACTGCATTGAAATCATCTATCGATTCCTTGAATTCGTAGGCATACAAGTGGTCCAATCCTTGGGAAATAAGTGCTTTGGCCTGCGCATCTTGGAGGAGCTGACTGAAGCTGGGAAGGGAGGTTAAAAGGAAAATGCCAACGAGCAGTTTGCGCATAGTTAAAAATTGAATTGTAAAAATAGGGAAGCTCTGTGGTTTTTGGGCCTAATTTTTTACTTTTGTTTCTATTTCTTTTTTATTCATACCCCATGATTTCATACGAACAATTTACGCTTGCTAATGGTCTTCAGGTGATCGTTCACGAGGATCCGACCACCACGCTTGCGGTCATGGATGTTATTTATGATGTGGGGTCTCGTGATGAGGAGGCACATCGAACCGGCTTCGCACATTTATTCGAGCATTTGATGTTTGGGGGGTCAGAAAATATTCCGAATTACGATACGCCTTTGCAACGGGTGGGCGGTGAAAATAATGCATTTACGACCCCTGACCTGACTAATTATTATATTTCAGTCCCAAGCCAAAATTTAGAAACGGCTTTTTGGTTAGAGTCCGATCGCATGAAGCAGTTGGCCTTTAACCCGGAATCATTAGAAGTTCAGCGCAAAGTGGTGATTGAAGAATTTAAGCAACGTTACTTAAATCAACCGTATGGTGACTTATGGTTGAAGTTTCGTCCATTGATTTATGCGGTACATCCGTACCGCTGGGCGACGATTGGGGCAGATATTAAACATATTGAAGAAGCGACATTGGACGATGTCAAGGCCTTTTTTGCCCGTTATTATGTTCCTGCGAATGCCATATTGGTGGTGGCGGGGAAAGTTACGCTTGAGGAAGTGAAGGTACTGGCTCAAAAGTGGTTTGAGCCGATCCCGGGTGGACAAAAACCGGAGCGTTTTCGCTTACAAGAACCAGAGCAAAAGGAAGATAGGCGTATGGAGATTTCAGCGGATGTTCCATCGGATCGGATCTATCGAGCCTACCCGGTTCCGGGGCGTTATCAACCAGGTTTTCACGCGGTTGATTTGATGAGTGATTTACTTGGAAGAAATGAATCATCATTTCTGTATGTGCACCTTGTTCAAGATACACGCATTTTTGATACGTTGAGTGCGCATCAAACCGGTTCTTTGGATCCCGGATTATTGGTGATACAAGGTCAGGTGGCTGAAGGAATCACATTGGAGGAAGCTGAAAAGGCATTGGATGAAGCCATAATAAATTTTGTTCAAGCGGGAATCCAGGAGACTGATTTGCAGCGTGTCAAAAATCAAGCGGAGGCATCTTTAGTTTTTGGTGAAGTAGAAGTGTTGAACCGGGCGATGAATTTGGCCATGGCGGCGAATGCAGGAAATGTTGATTTTGTCAATACAGAAGCGGCACAAATAGCTGCCGTTCCGCTAAATGATTTACAATATTGGGCTGAGCATTTATTTGTTCGCGGCAAAAAGAATACATTGCTTTATCGTAAACAACAAGTAGCATGAAAATCAGGGTAGGACAAGGGTATGATGTTCACAAATGGGTGGAAGGTCGGCCATTTATTTTAGGAGGTGTGGAGATTCCGAGCGATTTTGGTCCCTTGGGACATTCGGATGCAGATTTAGTTTGCCATGCATTGTGTGATGCACTCTTAGGTGCGGCAAATATGCGCAATATAGGGTATCATTTTTCAGATACTGATCCGATGTGGAAGGGAGTGGCGTCAACGTTATTGTTGAAAAAGGTGATGGAGATGATTCGAGATAAAGGCTGGGAAGTGGGAAATGTGGATGTGACTGTGGTACTAGATCGACCTAAATTAAATCCGCATATTCCGTCGATTAAAGAAAATTTAGCACGGGTAATGGAAATTGACGTAGACCAAATTTCGGTGAAGGCGACAACATCGGAAGGATTGGGATTTGTGGGTAGAGCTGAGGGTATTTCCGCGATGGCGGTTGCATTAATTCAAGCCAAGTGATATGATCATTGATTTAGAAGCGGAACGTCTGGAGATTTTAAAACGCTATCGTAAGCTTTTGCGTACGGCTAAACCGTATCTGAAAGACGACGATGCCAAAGAAATCAAGAAAGCCTTTTTATTGTCGGCCGATGCCCACAAAGAAATGCGTCGTAAATCAGGCGAGCCTTATATCTATCATCCATTGGCTGTTGCACAAATCTGTGTGGAGGAAATTGGCCTAGGAACTACGTCCATTATTGCTGCTTTAATGCATGATGTGGTTGAGGATACGAATACGACATTGGTGGAAATTGAAAAACTTTTCAATCCCAAGATTGCCCAGATTATCGATGGCTTGACGAAGATTTCTGGGACATTTGAATATGGAACTTCGCAGCAGGCGGAGAATTTCCGTAAGATGTTGTTGACGCTTTCAGATGACATTCGCGTGATTTTGATTAAGCTAGCTGATCGTTTGCATAACATGCGCACACTGGAAAGTATGGCGAAAGAGAAGCAATTAAAAATTGCCTCGGAGACCATTTACTTGTATGCGCCTTTAGCTCACCGATTGGGATTAAATGCGATCAAGACGGAGTTGGAAGATTTGGGCTTGAAGTTTACGGAGACGGAAGCGTATAAGGAGATTGCGCTTAAATTGATGGAGAACAAGCAAAATCGTGAAAGTTTTGTGGAGCAGTTCATTCGTCCCATCAAAAAGTCGTTGGAAGAGCGAGGCATAAAATACACCATTAAGGGACGTCCAAAATCGATCTATTCGATTTACAATAAGATTAAAAAATCAGATACGCCATTTGAGAAGATTTACGATTTGTTCGCGATTCGTGTCGTTTTAGATGTGCCGCTGGAGCGTGAGAAGGGGGAATGTTGGGAAGTTTACAGTATCGTCACAGATCATTATCGTCCGAATCCAAGCCGTTTGAAGGACTGGGTTTCGACCCCCAAATCGAACGGGTATGAATCTTTGCATACCACGGTCATGAGTATGCCTTTTGGCAATGATAAGGAGGGGCGCTGGGTGGAAGTGCAGATTCGTTCGAAACGCATGGATGAAATTGCGGAAAAAGGGGTGGCTGCCCACTTTAAATATAAAGGAACGGATACGCGTACTTCGCAGGCTTTTGAGTCTTGGTTAAGCCAAGTGCGTGAGGCGCTCGAAACAAACGATAAAAGCCAGTCGGCCGTTGAGCTTGTCGACGACATCAAAAATTCGCTTTACAACGAAGAGGTATTTGTCTTTACACCGAAAGGGAAATTAGTCGTCTTGCAAGTTGGCGCCACCGCCCTCGATTTTGCGTTTGAAATTCACTCGGAGGTAGGCGGTCATTGCATCGGTGCCAAAGTGGGTGGGAAGTTGGTGCCTCTCTCGCACAAATTAGCCAATGGTGATCAGCTTGAAATCTTAACATCGTCTAAGCAGAAACCTTCGGAAGATTGGTTGCGGATTGTGACGACGACGAAGGCTAAAGCGCGGATTAAGGAGTTTATCAAAGAGGAGAATAAAACGTATTTGATTACGGGTCGCGATTTAGTTGAGCATCGTTTGAAGCATTTGGGTTATCCGAATTTGACATTGGAAATTACGAATCAATTGCGGGCCTATTTCAATGCCAAAGATGCCAATGATTTGTTTTACCGTTTTGGGAAGAATTACATCTCGGTAGACCAGCTCAAACATTGGAAGTTGGACAAAGAATTGCATGAACGTAAGCAGGCGGAAAAGTCGATTCAATCGCCGATTACGGATACGAAGACCTTCAAGAGTGGAATGCGGCAGGTGGAGAAGGATCGCAAGGATTCGGATATGTTGCTGATTGGCGAGGATATGGATAAGGTGGATTACACTTTGGCCAAATGTTGTAATCCAATTTCAGGGGATGAGGTTTTTGGTTTTGTGACGATTAATGAGGGGATAAAAATTCATCGGACAACCTGTCCTAATTCGACCGAGTTGTTGTCTCGCCATGGGGATCGCGTGATCAAGGCGCAGTGGACAAGTCAGATTCAGATGTCATTTGTGGTGGATTTGACGATACGTGGTATTGACCGGGTGGGATTAGTGAATGATGTGACTCGGGTGATTTCGGATGAGTTAAAAGTGAATATAACCGCGCTTGCCATAGGGGTGAAAGATGGTTTGTTTGAGGGGAAAATTTCATTAATGATTAATGATACGGCGCACTTGGAAAGTTTGGTTGCTGAGCTAGAAATGGTTTCCGGTGTGATCGAAGTAGCACGCGAAGATTAGTAGCTTTTTTCCCTTTTTTTTC
>JAIXRT010000238.1 GCA_027485075.1 Cytophagaceae bacterium | reverse complement strand
GTAAGCAAAACAGACGGCAGCCACACTCTTCAACACGCCTGAAATTCCGTTCGGAGCGAAAGGTGTCCAATTTTCAACTTGAACATAAAAAGCACCTACGCCAACAACAATTGCAATAACTGCCAACTTCAATACTACCAATACATTGTTCGTATTTTTCGATTCTTTAATTCCTATGTAAACTAAATAGGTAATGGCAACTGTGATAACTAAAGCTGGGATGTTTGCGACAAAGTGCCATCCAAAAATGGTGGGCGCTGAAGCGAATGCAGCATAGCCTTCCCTGATATTGACAGACATCGATTCAAGAGATTGGCCAGATTGCATACCCACCTCAGCTGCAGAAAAGGCACGTTTTGCAGACAAATAATCCATGGTTAAATATTCTGGCACATGAAAACCAAGGCCTTCGACTAAGTCTACAAAGTATTTTGACCAAGAAATAGCCACTGCAACGTTAGAAATGGCATATTCCAACAATAAATTCCAACCCAATATCCAAGCCACAATTTCACCTAAACTCGTATATGCATACGTATAAGCACTACCCGAGATAGGAACAGTAGCAGCAAAACGTGCGTAACAAAAGGCCGTAAACATACATGCCAATGCAGTAAAGACAAACAACATGGAGACAGCTGGACCACCATTTGCAGATGCCTGACCAATCGCAGAAAAGATACTCGCACCAATAATTGCGGCAACTCCCATGAATGTCAAATCGCGTACGCCCAAATTGCGGACCAAATGATCTCCTGCCAAATTCTCCATTTCCAATTGATCCGAAATGATTTTATCGATTGACTTTTTTCTAAAAAAGGATTCCCACATAAATTTCAATTGTTGACTAAGCAACAAAAATACATCTTTATCAAAGAAATTCTAATTAAACGAAAACACTTACCTTTGCAATATGTCGATCGCAGTGGTTATCCTAAACTTTAATGGCCAACATTTCTTGGCGAAATTCCTCCCCAAAGTACTAGAAACCAGTACACGAGCAGAGGTCATTGTAGCTGATAATGGATCGACGGATAACTCGGTAGCCTGGATGGAAGAGAATTTTCCGCAGGTTAGATTGATTCGCTCTTCAATCAATGAAGGGTATGCAGGCGGATACAATACAGCCTTGGCACAAGTGAATGCAGATTTTTATGTACTAATGAACTCCGACATCGAACCCAAACCAAACTGGCTTGATGGAATCATGTCTTACATGGAGAGCAATCCAAGCGTGGCAGCAGCTCAACCATATATATTGTCGTTTGACAATCCATCTAAATTCGAATATGCGGGTGCAGCTGGTGGATATTGGGATTCATTTGGTTATCCATTTTGCCGCGGTAGACTTTTTGATACTGTCGAAGACAACATAGGACAATACCCAACTAGTCTAGTTAATTGGGCCACTGGCGCTTGTTTAGTCGTACGGGCTAAAGCATATTGGGAAGTAGGGGGATTAGATGCCGACTTTTTTGCCCACATGGAAGAAATAGATTTTTGTTGGCGCCTGCAACGAGCCGGCTATCAAGTTGCAGCAGTTTCAACAAGTGTGGTCTTGCACGTGGGCGGAGGAACACTTCCTCAAGGAAATCCACGCAAAACCTATTTGAACTATAGAAATAACTTGATTTTACTGTATAAAAATTGGGATCCTAAATCAAAATGGCGTACCATTTTTAGTCGCATGGTATTAGATGGAATAGCGGGAATTCAATTTACCTTGAAAGGGGAATTTAATCAGTTGTTGGCCATCTTAAAAGCCCACCGTGATTTTTATGGATATGTGTTTAGCCAAAAAGGCAAGGCGAATTTAGCCGTGAGCCAACAAAAAAACTGGGTAAAAAGCTATCCAAAATCGATTGTTTGGGGCTATTTCATTCAAGGAATCAGATCATTCCAATCCTTAAAGTTTTAGATATCCCAGACAGATGGATTGTTTCGCTGGCGTAAATAGCGACGAATATTCATCCAAAAGGCAAGGATTAAATAAATAATGATTGGCGAACCTAACGTCAGAAAAGACGTGTAAATGAAATACAATCGGATACTACTTGTAGAGATTTTAAACTTTTCACCGATATGTGTACAGACGCCAAAGGCTTGATTTTCAACGAAGTATTTTAATCTGTTCATAAAGTGAAAAAAATTAGTGCTCAAAAATACTTGAAAAAAAAGGTATTTGAAGAATGAAAATTACAATAATTGAAATTATTATATAAATTATAAATAAAATACTAATTTATTTTTCATAAACTGATAATTTATTTTAAATAGCTTGCATACAATTTAATTTTTTATACATTTGAGCACTTAAAAGATTTAATTCAGCCATAGCTCAGACCTTCCCTCTCTAGTATCTTCCTCTATCACTAGTTTTTGATTCTAAAGTTTGCAAAGTTTGACTTGATCGCAGAAAGGTTTATTTAAGTATTAATTTTTAACATTTTTTTTATGCAAACTGGTAAAGTAAAATTTTTCAACGAAACTAAGGGATTTGGTTTTGTCGTTGACGATCAAACAGGTGAAGACATTTTCGTACACGTAACTGGCCTTTCAGGTGTTACTATCCGCGAAAATGATTCAGTATCTTACGAAGTTACTGACGGAAAGCGTGGAGCAAACGCTATCAACGTAAAGAAAATCTAATTTTCTTTCGGATTTTTGATTAGAGCAAATCAGTAGATTACAATATATATTTATTGCCCCATTGATCTCTAGTTAAAGAGAAATAAAAAAGCCTTCTTTCGAAGGCTTTTTTATTTGTAACTTATCCAATCCAGGCAATCACCTCATCTTTTGTAGGCATTGCGGCATCGATCTTCAATTTCTTCCGCATACCTCCCAAATCATTGAATACTTTATTCGGATTTGCCTCTTTTAAAGCATCTAATGTCAGTATTCCCATTTTTTGCAACGCTGGAATCCAGACTTCAGGCACACCTGCTTCTGCAAACTCACTATCAGAAGAAACTTCTTTAATCACTTCTGGCCTCATTTGAGGGAAAAACAATACTTCTTGAATAGAGGATTGGTTGGTCATCAACATAGTCAAACGGTCAATCCCGATACCAATACCGGAAGTTGGCGGCATGGCATACTCCAACGAGCGTAGAAAATCAAAATCCATAGCCATTGCCTCATCATCTCCCTTTTCAGCCAAACGCAATTGATCTTCAAATCGCTCTTTCTGATCTATTGGATCATTTAATTCTGAATAAGCATTGGCAATCTCCTTTCCATTGACAAACAATTCAAATCGCTCAACCAAGCCTGGCTTCGAACGATGCTTTTTGGTCAGCGGCGACATTTCTACTGGATAGTCAGTGATGAAGGTAGGCTGAATTAAATTTGCTTCTACCTTTTCACCAAACAACTCATCGATCAACTTGCCTTTCCCCATTTGTTCGTCTACTTCCATGCCTAATCCTAGGCAATGTGCACGCAACTCAAACTCAGACATCGCATCTACATCCACTCCTCCATACTGCAAAATTGCACCCGATATCGTTAAACGCGGATATGGTCCTGCAAATTCAATTAGATTTTCACCTACCTGAATCTTGGTTTGACCATGTAATGTTTGCGCAACGGTTTGAAATATTGTTTCCGTTAAATCCATCATCCAATGGTAGTCTTTGTAGGCCACATAGAATTCCAAAGAGGTAAATTCCGGATTATGCGTCCGGTCCATCCCTTCATTACGAAACATCTTACCAAACTCGTATACCCCATCAAAACCACCAACGATCAATCGCTTCAAGTACAATTCATTTGCAATACGCAAATAAAGTGGCATGTCTAATGTATTGTGATGGGTATTGAATGGACGCGCAGCAGCACCCCCATGAACAGCCTGCAAAACAGGAGTCTCTACTTCTAACCAGCCACGCGAATCGAACATTTGACGCATCGTGGATACGATTTTAGCACGTTTGATAAAAATATCTTTAACCTGAGGATTTACAATTAGGTCCACATAACGCTGACGATAACGCATTTCTGGGTCAGAAAAGGCATCGTAGGTTTGGCCATCAGCCTCTTTGACAACGGGTAAAGGACGTAAAGCTTTCGATAAAATCGTGAACTCACGAACGTGAACTGAAATCTCCCCCACTTGCGTAGTAAAGGCATATCCTTTGACTCCGACAATATCTCCGATATCTAATAATTTTTTAAATACAGTATTATATAGGGTTTTGTCTTCACCTGGGCACAAATCATCCCGACGGAAATACAATTGAATGCGTCCTGCTGCATCTTGTAACTCAGCAAAAGAAGCATTCCCCATGATGCGAAAACCCATTAAACGGCCCGCCAAAACAACTTCTTGATAATTATTCGCTTCCGGTTTATACTGCGCCAAAATTTCAGCTGAATGTACATTAACAGGGTATTCTGCCGCTGGATACGGATCAACACCTAATGCCATCAACTCATTTCGCTTTTGTCGTCTTAATTGTTCTTGCTCACTTAAAATCATTCGAATGTCCGTTGGGTAAAATGAAGCCACAAAAATAGCCAATTCCCTTGGCAAATAAAATTTTAACAAAATTCTTAAAACTTGTTAACAACTCAATATGCAATTTATTTTTGCGTTAAATTCGTGAATCATTAAACAAGCAAAAAATGGAAATGAAAAATCAGTTAAAATCCTACGTAGTCATAGCCTTATTATCTAGTGGCGCCACACTAGGGGCTTATCAATTATTCAATTTAGGCACTCCCGCTTCGATCAGCGATGCACCATCCGCCTTCACAAGCAACGTTTCCAACATCAATACACCTGGCAATCCAGGTGAATTCACGTATGCCGCTGAAAAAACCACGCCTGCCGTTGTGCATATTAAAACTAAAATGGAACAACGTTCACGCCAATTTTCCAGCCCATTTGATGAATTATTCGGTGATCCATTTGGCGGAGGAGGTCGTAGACAAGGCCCGCAGCAACAAGAAGCTTCTGGTTCAGGTGTAATCATCAGTTCAGATGGATATATTGTGACCAATAATCACGTAGTGGCCGAAGCATCCGAAATTTCAGTTATGTTAAATGATAAGCGGGAATTTAAAGCAAAGGTCATTTCGACAGACCCTTCTTCTGATTTAGCCGTGATTCAAATCAAAGCAACAGGTTTGCCATTCTTGAATTTTGGCGATTCTGACAATTTGAAAGTGGGCGAATGGGTACTTGCAGTAGGAAATCCTTTCAATTTAGAGTCTACTGTTACCGCCGGAATTATTTCTGCTAAAGGACGCCAAAACATCATCGACCGTGATGGTGCTGCTAATCCTTTAGAATCATTTATTCAAACAGATGCCGCCGTTAATCCAGGAAATTCAGGAGGTGCATTGGTTAATTTAAAAGGAGAACTAATTGGCATAAATACAGCCATTTATTCACGCACAGGTCAATTCGCTGGTTATTCATTCGCAGTTCCAGTAAGCATCGTCAAAAAGGTTTCAGGAGATTTAATCAAATATGGTAATGTTCAACGCGGATTCCTTGGTGTAAACATCTCAGAAGTGAATGCCAAACTTGTTGAAGAAAAAGACTTAAAATCAACCACAGGAATTTATGTAGGTGGTTTCTCTGAAAACTCAGCTGCCAAAGATGCCGGCATTAAAATCAATGACGTCATCACAAAAGTAGATGGCATAGAAACAAAATCAACATCGAAATTAATGGAGATTGTGGGCAGCAAGCGTCCAGGCGAGCCAGTGCGCGTTACCGTTAACCGCGATGGTCAAACCAAAGAGTTCACCGTTACTCTTAAGAATAAAGATGGAAATACATCCATCATTAAAGGAGAAACAGGCGAATCCTATAAATCAGAGTTCCTAGGAGCGAAATTTGGCCCGATTACGAATGCCGACAAAGAGAAATTCAATGTAAGTGCAGGTGTGAAGGTGGTAGAGGTGTTGCCAGATGGCCGACTAGAAATGTACGGTTTATCGAAGGGTTCTATCATCACCAAGATCAATGATAAAGCGGTTACCAATCCAAAAGAGGCGGCTGAATTATTAGAAGCACGTAAAGGTAGAACGAAATTAGAAGGCGTCGATGTGGACGGATCTCGTTTCATTTATGTCTTATAGTCGCTAGTCACTAGTCAAGAGTCACTAGTTGTCAGTAGTCAGTAGCTAGTGGACAGTAGCCAGTTGACAGTCGCTAGTCAATGACGTTTATTCAAAAAATTAAAAGCCCTACCTGGAAATCCAGGTAGGGCTTTTTTATATTTAATATGTATTTCAGCGACTAGTGACTGACGACTTGCGGACTACTTCCGATATGTCACCGTTTTAACTGCTGCAATCGTACGCTCAACACTCGGTAAAATCTCATCGATCAACGTAGGTGCATAAGGTAAAGGTAAGTCACGTGAATTAACACGAACAACCGGCGCATCTAAATAATCAAACGCCCAACGCTGTAAGTGATATGTAATTTCAGATGAAATTGCTGCAAGTGGATTAGCTTCTTCTACGACAACACAACGATTCGTTTTCTTAACTGACTCGACAATCGTTGCATAATCAATCGGGCGAACTGTTCTCAAATCAATTACTTCTACGCTGAAACCTTGTTTCTCTAATTCCTCAACCGCTGGCATAACCACGCGTGAAAGCATTTTACCAAACGTAACTAACGTAACATCTTTTCCTTCTTTAACTACCGAAGCTTTACCTATTGGAATTAAATATTCTCCATCTGGCACGAATCCTTTGTCACCATACATCACTTCTGATTCCATAAAAATTACAGGATCATTATCGCGAATAGATGATTTCAATAAACCCTTTGCGTCTGCTGGATTAGATGGAACAACTACTTTTAAACCAGGCGTGTTCGCAAACCAATTCTCAAAATTTGACGAGTGTTGCGATGACAATTGTCCCGCATTACCTGTTGGCCCACGAAAAACAATTGGACATGAATATTGACCTCCTGACATGGACATCAACTTCGCTGCAGAATTGATCACTTGGTCAATAGCTACTAATGAGAAATTGAAGGTCATAAATTCAACAATCGGACGAAGTCCATTGGCTGCTGCACCTACGGCAATTCCTCCAAAACCCAATTCAGCAATCGGTGTATCAATCACGCGATCTGGACCAAACTCATCCAACATACCTTGTGAAACTTTGTAAGCACCATTATATTCAGCAACTTCCTCTCCCATCAAAAAGACGGTATCATCACGTCTCATTTCCTCTTGCATCGCCTCGCGTAAGGCTTCTCTAAATTGAATTTCTCTCATAATATGTTCTTAGTTGTGGGACTACCCAAGCGGGAACAAAATTAGGTAAGAAAAAGCATTCCACAAAACCAAAATTCAGGTTAGAAAACACCCATTTTGCCAAATTCCTCGTATTTTTGAATTTAAATCGAAATATTTCGCACATGTCTGTTCAAATCGGCCCAATTTCCGCATCACTTACTCGCTACTTAGCCGAAAATACCTATTCGCACATGGCGGTCATTGTGGATGAACAGACTAACAAGTATTGCTTACCAAAAATCAAGTCACTACTACCTGCCAAATTCACTAAAGTCATCATTAAATCTGGTGAAGAGCATAAAACAATTGAGACGTGTGCACGCATTTGGGATGCTATGACAAAAGCCAATATGGACCGACACGGCTTGGTGATTAATCTAGGTGGTGGAGTTATAGGAGATATGGGTGGTTTTTGTGCGTCAACTTATAAACGAGGTATCGATTTTATTCAAATCCCTACCACCTTATTAGCCCAAGTGGACGCTAGCGTTGGTGGCAAATTAGGCATTGACTTTCAACATTATAAAAACCACATTGGCGTATTTCAATTACCCAAAACGGTACTCATTGACCCGGAATTTATCCAAACACTTCCTGAACGGGAAAAACTATCTGGTTATGCAGAAATCATTAAGCATTGTCTGATTCGTGACGAAGAAAAGTGGGAAGAAATTAGTCATAAAGCATTTGATGAAGTTAACCTGTCCGACTTGATTAGCCATTCCGTTGACATTAAAAAGGCGGTCGTTGCGGAAGATCCCAAAGAGGCAGGATTGCGAAAAATATTAAACTTTGGTCACACACTGGGGCATGCGGTGGAAACGTACCTACTCAATTTAGGTAAACGACGAATTTTACACGGCGAAGCCATTGCTGTAGGAATGATCATGGAGGCATTTATTGCATTTGATCGCGGCTTAATTAGTCAAGAAGAACTTGAGTCGATTGAGATTTATCTCTTTGAAACCTATGGTCGAGTGAAATTAACTGCAGACGAAATTCCTGTAATCATTAAACTGACCGAACAAGATAAGAAAAACAAAGGAAGTGAAATTCGATTCTCGCTACTCACGGGTATCGGAGACTGTGGCTATGATATCCCCGTGACAGCTGCTGAAATGAAAAGGGCGATCGCCTATTACATCGGTTAATTACTCGATTACTTGAGGAACTTTAAAGTATTTCTCATTCGTATCAGGACCTAAAGCAAGGGCCTTTGAACGATCCAACCCATCCAAGGCAACATCCTCCCGCAAGTGATTTAAGGCAGAGGTCATGTGCACTAAAGGTGCTACACCAGTTGTATCTACGGCATTCAAAGCTTCCATCCAATCCAACACCTTATTTATGGAATCCTGCATTTCCCCTACTTGCGTTTGCTTTAACTCCAAACGAGCTAAATGCGCAATTTTGACAACATCATCCTTCGTTACTTTCATCTTTTTTAGGCTTTAATTTTTTATCCTCTGGCATCTCCTTATCCAAAAAACTATTGAGCACATCGCGATTAAATGTTGTGGTAATCTGTCCAAATGAATCAATATTCATTTCAAATCCCGCTAAATCTGGATGCACTTTAGGTCCCTTAGGAGCTACTTTAGATTTGTTTTTCATGACTCAAGTTTGGGGAAAACGGACAAAGCCGCATGTAATCGTTCAATCACTTCTTCTTTCCCCCATAATTGCATAGAGATCATCAAATCGGGTCCAGCGCCGTTGCCACTCAAAGCAACACGTAATATTTGCATGACTTTTCCCATCTTAATTCCTGATTCCTCCAGAGCCACCTGGATCGTTTGCTTAATTCCTTCCGCTTCCCATGAAGTACAAGCTGGCAACTGCGCTGCAATAACTTCCAATCCATTCTTAGCCTCTAAATTCCATTTATTGGCCATGACAGCTTCATCAAAAACACTCGGCCTATTCGAAAATTCATGAACTAATTGCCCGATTTCCTGAGGAAACGTAACCCGATCTAAAAATAAATGAACAAATGCCTCCGCATCTTTCAGTGGTAAACTAGGTAGGTTGGCCTGAGCTAACTCAGCGATATCAGCTTGCTTTAAATATTGTTGATTAAACCATTTGGCTTTATTTACATCAAATTTCGCACCTGCTTTATTGATACGTTCTAAGGAAAATGCATCTACAAGTTCTGCTAAACTAAATAATTCCTGCTCCGTACCTGGGTTCCAACCTAAAAAGGCTAAAAAATTCAATGTGGCAGCAGGCAGATAACCTTCCTGCTTAAATCCTTTTGAAACAGTTCCAGTTTGTGGATCAACCCATTCCATTGGGAAAACAGGAAAACCACCTAAATCTGCATCGCGTTTCGATAACTTTCCATTTCCTTCTGGCTTTAATAAAAGTGGAAGGTGGGCGAATTGTGGCGCTTGCCAACCAAAAGATTGATATAACAAAATATGCAATGGAGCAGATGGCAACCACTCTTCCCCACGAATAACATGGGTAATTTCCATGATGTGATCATCGACCACATTGGCCAAATGATATGTAGGCATCCCGTCCGACTTCATTAAAACTTTATCGTCCATACTCGAGGTATGCACATGTACCCAATCGCGCACACTGTCTTGAAAGCGAATTTCACCTTTGGCAGGAACTTTTAATCGAATCACATAAGGCGTGTCGGAAGCTAGTAATGCATCCACTTCAGCAGGTGACATGGCAAGCGAATTGCGCAATTTTACCCGGGTTAAGGCATTATATTGAAAAGCGGAACCTTTGCTTTCAAATAACGCACGCATCTCATCTAATTCCTCCGATGAATCAAACGCGTAGTAGGCTTTACCTTCTTTAAGTAACTGATCCGCATATTGCTTGTAAAGTGCTTTTCGTTCACTTTGGCGGTAAGGAGCATGGGGGCCATCAGAACCTACACCTTCATCTGGACTAATGCCGAGCCATGCTAAACTGTCTAGTATATATTGTTCAGCACCGGGAACAAAACGAGTTTGATCGGTATCTTCAATACGTAAAATGAACGTACCACCCGTTTTTCGAGCAAACAAATAATTATATAAAGCTGTTCGTACCCCACCAATATGCAATGGGCCCGTAGGACTTGGGGCAAACCGAACGCGAACTTTTTGAGACATAATTTAAGATTTATAGGCAATACAAGAAATTTCAACGCGGACATCTTTAGGTAAACGAGCCACCTCGACAGTCTCCCGTGCAGGAAAATGATCAGAAAAGAAAGAACCGTAAACTGCATTGATTTGAGCGAAGTGCCCCATGTCTTTGACGAAAATGGTGCATTTTACAATATCCTGATAGGAATAACCGCCAGCAGTTAAGATATGACCTAAATTTTTCATCACCTGATTCGTCTCGTCTTCGATCGTAGCGCCAGCCTCAAATGCGGCGAGTGCAATTTGACCTGAAACATAGAGCGTGCCGTTTACTTCTACTGCCTGTGAATATGGACCAATAGCAGCGGGGGCATCAGGAGAAAAAATGATTTTTTTTGTCATACCTTTGAAATTGAGATGCAAGTTACCAAAATTTGCTCGAATCCCCGAAGAGCCAGAGACTGATTTTTCATGCGTACAGACTTCAGAAAACTAATTATCCGGAATAAAGGAATTGGCTATATGCTTATTTCCTCCTTATGTTTCGCACTCATGTCTGCTATAGCAAAATCGATGAGTGAACGATTCGGATCCGTTGAACTTGTATTTTTCCGCAGTGCGGTGGGCTTACCTTTTTTATTAATAAGTCTATATCAAAAACCGGCGGTCCAAAAAGGCGGCAAGTTATACTTCATCATACTGCGCGGACTATTAGGCGCATTTACCCTGTATTGCCTATTTTACACGTTGGAGCACCTAGGCCTTTCCCTAACAAATACCTACGGCCAAGCATTTCCGCTTTTCATCGCCATTTTTAGTTTCTTCATTTTTACCAATGAACGCCTGTCTACGAAGCAAGTTTTGTTTTTATTAGTTGGCTTTTTCGGGATCATACTCATTTTCCAACCAGAGGCGCAAGGCCAACTGGTGCACCACGCCACCGGAATCATCTACGCGATGGGTACAGCGCTGGGCTATTTAGCCATTAAGGAAGCTCAAAAATACTATGATTCTCGCTGGGTCGTAGTCTCGTTTATGGCCGCAGGTTTTGTGGCATCGAGTATTTCATTAGCCTTGGGCACGTGGGGTGATTACCCCAACAGCTTTTTCACGGGACAATGGGTTACACCTACAGGCTGGGAATGGATTTGGGCATTAATCATGGGCTTGTTGGCCTTAGGCGTCCAATATTTTACAACGCAAGCACTGCTTCACGAAAAGACCAGCATTGTAGGCGCTGCAGGCAATAGTGCCGTGTTATTTTCAATTCTAATTGAAATTAGTTTAGGACATGGAGTTCCTTCAGCCCTGGTATGTATCGGAATGGGCTTGGTTGTGTGGGGGAGCTATCAAGTAAGTAAGAGGTAAGAATTAAGAGGTGAGAGTTCACCTATCTCACTTCTAAGTAAAAAGTAAGAGGTAAGAATTAAGAGGTGAGAGTT
>JAIXRT010000032.1 GCA_027485075.1 Cytophagaceae bacterium | reverse complement strand
CTATCAGCAGGCCGCCCAATTAGCCCGCGATGAATATGTCCCATGTTTAGTGCATGTGATCGAATGCACCCAGCCACAAGGTCATTCAGCCTCTGGTTCTCATGAGCGCTATAAATCAGCCGAACGCTTGCAATTTGAGCAGGACGCTGATTGCAATTTGCGCTTTCGGGAATGGATTCTTGAATCTGGTATTTCAGATGAGCCAACCTTAGCTGCGATCGACGCGGAGGCAATTAAAGAAGCTCGTAGATTTCAGAAAGAAGCTTTTGCGGCCTACATGGCCTCGATTGAGATTGATAAAAAAGGATTTCTACGGATTGCCAAAAACCTATATGATTCCACCAATGAGCCAGGTTTGATTGAACCTATTTTGGAGGAATTAAATCAGTTGCCATATCCCATTTTTAGTGATTTAGTCCGTGCAGGACGTAAAACCCTACGAGCATTTCGGTTTTTCCAAGGACCGGCAGTTAAGTTGTTGCGCCACTGGCTACATGAACTGGAAGCAAAAAATCACCGTCGGTTTAGTTCACATCAAATGAGTGAGTCAGCTCAAAGTCCGATGCACATCAAAGGTATTCGGGCGGAGTATGACAAAGATCCTGTTTTAGTCGATGGACGAGAAATTTTAAATAAGAGTTTTGCCCAATTTTTGACGGATCCACGTGTATTTATACTCGGAGAGGACGTTGGTAAAATTGGCGATGTCAATCAAACTCTAGCGGGTTTACAAGACGTTTTTGGACCATTAAAAGTGACGGATACCGGGATTCGTGAAGTAAGTATAGTTGGACAGGGTATTGGTGCTTCGATGCGCGGCTTGCGACCCATTGTAGAGATTCAGTATCTAGATTATATATTTTACCCGTTTCCGATTTTATCGGATGATTGGGCATGTTTACATTACCGGACGGCGGGTGGACAAAAAGCTCCCATGATCTTGCGTACGCGTGGGCATCGTTTGGAGGGTATTTGGCATTCAGGAAGTCCCATGGCCGTGTTAATTAATGGATTGCGTGGAGTTCATTTCTGTGTACCACGCGATATGACACAGGCTGCGGGTATGTACCGAACATTGTTGGCCGGGGATGATCCTGGCGTTGTGGTTGAATGTTTGAATGGATATCGATTAAAAGAGCCGATGCCAACTAACCTGTTAGAGATTCAAGTTGAATTAGGGGTGCCTGAAATTTTACGTGAGGGGAATGATTTGACGATTGTGACGTATGGTTCTATGTGCCGTATAGTTATGGAAGCTGCATCGAGTTTAGCAGATATGGGGATTTCGGTTGAGGTGATCGATGTGCAAACTTTGTTGCCTTTTGATCGGTATCATCATATTTTGACTTCGATTCAAAAGACCCATCGGGTGCTTTTTGCAGATGAAGATATGCCAGGGGGGACGTCGGCTTATATGATGCAAGAAGTATTGGATAAGCAGGGGGCATTTTCATGGCTAGATAGTCCGGCACGTTGTATGGCGGCTATGCCGCATCGGCCGGCCTATAGTTCAGATGGAGATTATTTCTCTAAACCAAATGTAGAGAATGTGGTGGATACTGTCTACGAAATGATGCGTGAAGTGGATCCTTCATCTTATCCAGCCATATATTTTTAATGTCAGTGATGAAGCGCTATTTCAAAGAGATCTTAGATGTGATTCAAAGCACCCGGAAGGGGATGTCGCTGACATGGAAGCATGCCTGGGATGCCCGTAAGCAGCGGACCCAGCATAACATTCAAGATGAAGCGTATTTTTCGCAGTCGGCGGGAATTACGACTTTGCAGTATCCGCATGTTGACATTCCTATCCCTGATAATGGTCGTTATCAGTTGCATAATGAGATGGATGATTGCATTGTTTGTGACAAATGCGTCAAAGTCTGTCCTGTTGATTGCATTGAAATTGATCCCATTAAGGCGACAGGGCTTGTTGGCCATGCTTCCGACGGATCCCCAATCCGTTTGTATGCAGCCAAATTTGACATTGATATGTCAAAATGTTGTTTCTGTGGCTTGTGCACGACTGTTTGTCCTACCGAATGTTTAACGATGACTTCTGAATATGATTTTTCTGTATTCGAGGTGAAGGAGCATAATTTTTCATTCGCCAATTTGACGGAGGAAGAGGCCGCTGAGAAAAAGAAGTTGTATGAGCAGTTTGTCGCGGAGAAGGAAGCGCTTAAAAAGGCTGAAGGCAGTGGTCAGTCTCCAGTCGCTAGTCCCGAGTCGGCTGTCACTAGTCCCGAGTCGACAGTCACTAGTCCGGAGTCTAACGTCCAGCGTCCAGTGTCTAAACCTGCGTTTAAGCCAAGTTTTAAAGCGAAAGCAGTGGATAGTGGTCAGTCGTCAGTAGTCAGTAGTCAGTCACCAGTCGCTAGTCAAGAGTCCGAAGTGAAAAGTTCGGAGGCTGAAGGTCCAGCGTCTGACGTCCAGCGTCCAGTGTCTAAACCCGCGTTTAAGCCAAGTTTTAAAGCGAAAACAGTGGATAGTGGTCAGTCGTCAGTAATCAGTAGTCAGTCACCAGTCGCTAGTCAAGAGTCCGAAGTGAAAAGTCCGGAGGCCGAAGGTTCAGTGTCTGACGTTCAGCGCCCAGTGTCTAAACCTGCTTTTAAGCCAAGTTTTAAAGCGAAAGCAGTGGATAGTGGTCAGTCACCAGTCGCTAGTCCGGAGTCGGCAGTCGCTAGTCAAGAGTCCGATGTGAAAAGTTCGGAGGCTGAAGGTCCAGCGTCTGACGTCCAGCGCCCAGTGCCTAAACCTGCTTTTAAGCCGAGTTTTAAATCAAAACCTAAAAATCCTAGTCCAACGTCTGACGTCCAACGTCCAGCGTCTAATTCAAGTCCAACGTCTGACGTCCAGCGTCCAACGTCTAATAATGATAATCCTGATCCAGAATGACCCCGATATTAATCGCATTTTTGGCCTTAGTGATTTTAACTTGCGGTAGTGGGTTAGCGATGTTGTTTACGCGCAATATTTTGCATGCAGCTTTGGCGATGTTCATGTGTATGCTTGGTCTGGCGGGACTATATGTGGTCGCATACGCAGATGTCATGGCTGTCTCACATCTGATGATTTATGTGGGCGGCGTACTTATTTTGATACTTTTTGGAATCATGTTGACAACCCAGCAGTCCCGTGAGAATCATGGTCAGAATCATTTATGGGTCGAACAACGAAGTTTTTTCTGGTCGGCAGTCATTGGATTATCTATTTTTTTTGCGCTCATGTATGTCTTCACACGTACGCAATGGGAATTGCACCTGGTAGGTAACGACCAATCAAAACTACGTGACGTAGGTGTTGCGCTTTTGACTAAATATGCCTTTCCATTTGAATTAGTTGGAATTTACCTCTTGATTGCCCTAGTGGGTGCCACGTATATTGCCAAACGAAATGACTGAGATACCGGTAATCTATTTTTTATGGGCAAGTGCAGCGTTGTTTGCGACGGGTTTCACGATCATGATCTTGAAGCGCAATGCCATATTTATGTTGATGGGTATCGAGCTGATCTTAAATGCGGCTAATTTGAACTTGATTGCTTTTTCGCGGCAGGATGATGGCCAACAAGGCCTGATGATGGGAATATTTGTTTTAGTGGTAGGCGTTTGCGAAATGGCGATTGCCCTTTCGATCATTCTTCAGGTATACCGACAGTTCCAACACATTGAAGTTGGCAAATTCGAATCCCGCAGCTAAGACTTTTCATCTAGCCAAATCTTCAGTTGTTTTCGGAAATTTGGTGTTTTTGCTTTTCCCAATACTTTTTCGAGCTCATCTACAGGGGCATCATACATGTTCCGGATGGTACCAAAATGCTTCATTAATTTTTGCGCAGTAAGTTTGCCGATACCCTCTAATTCTTCCAACTGGCTAACTAAGAAGTTTTTGCTGCGCTTATTTCGGTGTGCCGTTATGCCAAATCGATGCGCTTCATCACGTAATTGTTGAATTAACTTCAACGACTCTGATTTTTTGTCTATATATAAAGGTAAGCTATCTTCTGGGAAGTAAATTTCTTCCAGTCGCTTCGCAATTCCGATGATTGGTATTTGGCCATATAAACCAATCGCCTTCAGCGCATCACATGCGGCACTTAATTGACCCTTTCCACCGTCGACAATAATTAAATCTGGCAATTCAGCCTCTTCTTCAAGTAGTCGGGTGTAGCGTCTTGTGATCACTTCGTGCATCGTTGCAAAGTCATCGGGTCCCACAACGGTTCTTGGGGTGAAAAGTCGGTATTCTTTTTTAGCTGCTTGTGCTTGAATGAAACAAACCATAGCGGAAACGGGATTTGTTCCTTGGAGATTTGAGTTATCAAAACATTCAATGCGTTTGGGCAGGTGTTTTAAATGCAAGTCATTCTTCAAAGTCAGTAAAATGCGCATTTTTCGATCCCCACCTGATTCCTCGGCAGCTTTTCGGTCTGCTTTCTCCTTCCGGAAATAGAGCACATTTTTGAGCGACATGTCTAACAGCTTTTTCTTGTCACCCATGACCGGGATGATATTCTTGACACCTCTGAATTCAAGGGACATCGGGATATTGGTCAAAATTTCTTTTGCCTCACTATGGAATTGATCTCGCTTCTCCCAAATCAACATGGTTAATAGATCAGATTCATCTTCGTCCAATTTCTTTTTGACCTCATAGGTTTGTGATTGTAAGATGGTTCCATTGATGACTTTCATGAAATTGATATAAGCCATTTGTTCATCTGATACCATCGAGAATACATCCACGTCATGAATGGACGGATTAACGACGGTGGATTTCGCTTGGAAGTTTTCGAGTAGCTCCCATTTTTCTTTCCATTCTTGCGCTTCCTCAAATGCCAACCGGCCACTCGCCTCAAGCATCCGTTCCTGAAAGTGAGCTTTCGGCTTTTGGTAATTTCCCTTTAAAATGTGTGTCACCTGATCGATGTAAACTAAATAGTCACTTTCCGCTTGCAATCCTTCACATGGCCCCTTGCAATTGCCAATGTGGTATTCTAAACAGACTTTAAATTTGCCCTGCTCAATATTTCCTAGTTTTAAGGCGAGAGCACACGTGCGTAAAGGGTATAATTGATGAATCATTTCTAGCAACCCGTTCATCGCTTTGGGATTGGCAAAAGGACCAAAAAATGTACCGATACTATGATCAATGCGGCGTGAGGTGATTAAACGCGGGAATGATTCTTTAGTCAAACAGATAAATGGATATGTTTTATCGTCCCGAAGAAGGATGTTGTATTTCGGTTGAAACTGCTTGATGAGCGTATTCTCTAATAGCAACGCATCAAATTCAGAATGCACGATGGTGAATTCAAGCCGACAAATTTGCTGGACTAATTTTCGAGTCTTTGTATTGTGTCCTTGGATATTGGTGAAGTAGCTGCTAACCCGATTTTTCAGATTTTTAGCTTTACCTATATATATAATGGTATCGGATGCATCGAAATAGCGGTACACCCCGGGTTCTTCCGGTAGACTTGGCAGTATCTCTTTAGGTTCGAATGGAGTCATCATCCAAAATTAGACATTAATCATGAAATTGTGATTTTGGATTTTTGGTTGTTGGCCTAATTTCTTTTGCAAACGTTTACATGTACTATTTTAGGATTGTTCCGACATTTTTGATCCGTGTATTCTGTCCATATTTTCCTATTTTCAAAAAAAATAGGGTACTAATCGACTAAATTATAGGCGTTTTCGGAGTCTTGTAGTAGATAAATGCCATTTTAAATGCCAAAAGTGAAAAAATATCAATAAAAAGTTTGCAGGATTAATTGGCATTTTACATCTTTGGTTCATTGGAATAGCATAGCACAGTGAGCTAATTGTATCATTCCGATAATTGAATACAATAACCTCTAAACCTATTTATTGTATTTTTAAAAGATAAATTTATAAACCTATTCATGTAAAACTAAAAAAGAAAGGAGACCGTATATTGAGCTAAAAATCGCAGTAAACCCAATTTAATCTTAATTTAGAAAACTAATTAAAACGTATTATGAAAAACAATTTTTACCAAAGTCTTCGAAGCTTCTTAATGCTCGCGATAGTGATGCTAGGGAGTTTTTCGTCATTTGCGCAAGATCGCAAGGTATCAGGTAAAGTGACGGATACAGATGCTCAGGGAATCCCTGGAGTAAGTGTTGCTGTAAAAGGAACAACAACTGGTGCAACTACAGATGCAAATGGTGCATTTAGTGTGACGGTTAAATCTGGAAATGCTGTGTTAAGCATTTCTGCAGTAGGTTACAAAACAAAAACAGTTAACGTAGGTTCTCAATCTTCTATCTCAGTCGTATTAGATGAAGATGTTAGTCA
Organism: Cytophagaceae bacterium; assembly: GCA_027485075.1. GTDB lineage: Bacteria > Bacteroidota > Bacteroidia > Cytophagales > Spirosomataceae > Aquirufa. The sequence goes on along the minus strand of JAIXRT010000032.1, from coordinate 16,917 downwards.
ATTGAGCGAAGTAATCGTAACAGGTTACTCAGTAACTAACAAGAAAGAGTCTACTGCAGCTGCTTCGATCGTTAAGGCGGCCGATTTGCAAATTGCACCAACGGGTAACGTTGAGCAGATGTTGCAAGGTCGTGTGGCAGGTGTTACCTTGATCACAAACGGTCAGCCAGGAACAAACTCAATCATTCGTGTTCGTGGTTTCGGTGCCTTCGGTGGTAACGAGCCTCTTTACATTGTGGATGGGGTTCCAGTAGGATCAACTGATTTCTTGTCTCCAGATGATATTGAGTCAACAACTGTATTGAAAGATGCGGCGGCGGCTTCTATCTATGGTGCTCGTGCAGCGAACGGTGTAATCGTTTACACAACAAAGCAGGGTTCAAGAGGTAAGAAACCACTTCAAATTACATACAATGGTATGTATGGTGCAACAGATCCAAACGTTGAAGGTGCGCCTAAAATGTTAACTCCACAAGAGCAAGCAGATTGGACACACGTAGCTTACCGTAACAATGCGGCTGCTAACGGTACTGCACCACAGTACAATCACCCACAATATGGTACCTCAGCACAAGCCACTCTTCCTACTTATTTGCATGCAAATGGAGCGAATGGTGTGAACAATGCTGACGTATCTGCTATTGCTGCTGCACGTGCTTTAAACCCTGAGAACGTATTCTTAATTAAAGCAAACAAGGCAGGAACAAACTGGTATGATGAAATTACACGTTTAGGTGCTACACAGCGTCACTCGTTAGGTTTCTCAGGTGGTACTGAGTCAGGACGTTTCTATTTAGGTTTATCAGGTCAGCAACAAGATGGTATCTTGATTCAAAATGATTTCAAGCGTTATTCTGTTCGTTTTAACTCTGAATTTAACTTAGGTAAAAAAGTGAAAGTTGGTGAGAACCTTCAGTTCACTTACCGTTCAGTACGTGGTCAAGCAGGTGGTAACAATGGTTTAGGTGTTGCAGGTGATGAGTCAGTAATCTTGTCTGCATACCGTATGCCTACAGTTATTCCAGTATTTGATGAGTTTGGATCATACGCATCTACAAAGGCAGGTGGTTTTAATAACCCACGTAACCCAGTTCGTCAAATTGTTTTAAACAACTCAAATGACAATAACTTCAACGCGAATGCAGTTGGAAATATTTATGTTGATTATGAGCCAATCAAAGATTTGACAATCCGTACAAGCTTAGGTGGTCAATACAACAACTCAGCATTTAAGAACTACAACTACCGTTACTTAGGTGATTCAGAGCCAGAGGCTTCGAACTCATTCTCTGAAGGTTCTTCATTCGTTTATGCTTGGGTGTTAACAAACACAGTTAACTACAAATACCAGTGGAGAAAGCACGGAATTAAGGTATTGGGAGGTTTAGAATCATTGAATACAGGCCGTGGTCGTTCGATCAGTGGTTCAGGTATCAATCCATTCTCAATGGACTTAGATTTCGTAACATTGAACGCGGTTCAATCACCAGTGGTTAACTCTAGCTTGTTTAATGGTGTAAACTTCTACTCATTATTCTCTAAGTTAGATTACAACTTTAATGAGAAGTATTACTTCACAGGAGTTGTTCGTCGTGACGGATCTTCTCGTTTCGGTTCATTGAATCGTTATGGTGTGTTCCCTGCATTCTCTGCAGCATGGCGTGTAACTTCAGAAGAGTTTATGCGTGATATTCCAGCAATCACAGACTTAAAAGTACGTGGTGGTTGGGGTACAATGGGTAACTCAAACAACGTGAACCCAGCGAACCAGTACTCATTATATGCTGCTGATCGCGGTAACTCATTCTACCCAATCGGAGGTCAATCTTCAGGTGCGGATGAAGGATATTTCCGTTCACGTATCGGTAACCCAGCTGCGAAGTGGGAGACTGCTGTAACGTCTAACATCGGTATCGATGCAACGTTATTAAACGGTAAGTGGGAAGTTGTATTTGATATCTGGAGAAAAGATACAGAGGATTTGTTATTCAACGTACCTCTTCCAGCGGTTGTAGGACCATCTGCTTCTGCTCCTTCAGTTAACGTAGCTAAGATGCGTAACCAAGGTATTGATATGCAAATTATCAACCGTGGTAACATCACTGCTGACTTGAAATACGAATTAACATTCAACAATTCATTCTTGAAGAATGAGATTGTAGCATTCGCTCCGGGTATCACGAACTTAGTTGGTGGTTCATTCCGTGGAATTACGCCAATTCGTATGGAAGTAGGACGTTCATTGTCTTCTTTCTACGGTTACCAAGTAATTGGATACTTTGGATCTAAGGAAGAAGTTGCTTCAGCTCCAGCGCAAGCAGGTGCAGGTGTAGGTCGTTTCCGTTATCAAGATACGAACGGTGATGGTAAAATTACACCAGCTGACCGTACGTATTTGGGTTCACCAGTGCCAACATACACAGGTGGTGTTAACGTAGGATTGACATACAAAGATTTTGACTTGAACATGTATTTATATGCATCTGCAGGTAACAAAATCTGGAACCAATCTAAGTGGTTTACTGATTTCTACGGAACATTTGAAGGATCAGGAAAAGGTGTTCGTGCAAAGCAATCTTGGACACCAGCGTTAGGAAATGCTGCAGAGGCTCCAATTTGGGAATCAGCATCTAACATTTCTACTTCAGCTGCTGAGAACTCTTGGTACGTAGAGGATGGCGATTATATCCGTCTTCAAAATATCTCGTTAGGTTACAAAGTTCCTAAAAACATTATCTCTAAGATTGGTGTTAAAGGAGCGAAAGTAATTTTATCTGCGAACAACTTGTTGACCTTTACTAAGTACCAAGGTTTAGATCCAGGTGTTGGTGGAGCTGCTGATACAAGCTTTGGTATTGACGTTGGTAACTACCCAGTTACGCGTTCATTCACTGCGTCAGTTAACTTGAATTTCTAATTAAGGAAAGCCAATTAAATAATTATAAATATGAAAAATTATCAGATTTTAAAGCGTATTAGTTTAGTAAGTGCGTCAGCATTTATGCTGACATTCGCTTGTAAGGATCAGTTTTTGGAAGTATTGCCAACTGGCTCTTTGGCTCAGGCGCAATTAACTTCAAAAGCTGGTGTAGAGGGAGCGCTAATTGGTGCATACGCACAATTAGCTGGAAAAGGCTTCTCTCGTTTAGCAGCTGCAAACAACTGGGTTTGGGGTTCTATTCGTGGTGGTGAGAGTAACAAGGGAACTGACCCAGGTGACTACTCGAACATCAATGCAATGCAACGTTATGAGACTGATCCTACAGATGGAGACTTAAACTCTACGTGGGCAGCGAAATACGAAGGTATTGCGCGTGCAAATGCAACGATTAATTTAGCTAATGCTTCTAAGCAATTATCTGCTTCAGATAAAACTCGTGTAATTGCAGAAGCTAGATTCTTACGTGGTCACTACTACTTCGAATTGAAGCGTTTATTTAACTCTGTACCTTATGTAGACGAGACTATCGATTACGGTAAGGGAATTGAGAAAGTGAAGAACTCTCCAGATTTCTGGGGTAAGATCGAAGCTGACTTCAAATTCGCATTTGACAACTTGCCAGAGACTTCTTCTGCAGCAGGTCGTGCTAACAAGTGGGCTGCTGGTGCATATTTAGGTAAGGTATATTTATACCAAGGAACCAAAATGGCTGATGCTCGTGCTATGTTTACTAACGTTATTGCGAACGGAAAGACTACGAATGGTAAAAAATATGGCTTAGTATCTAAGTTTGCTGAAATCTTCAATGCGGAGAATGACAACAACGAAGAAGCTGTATTTGCTATTCAGTCATCAATGAATACTGGTAACGTGAATAACGCGAATGGATTCGATGATTTGAACTACCCATACAATACAGGTGCTGACGGTCCAGGTAACTGCTGTGGATTCTTCCAGCCATCTTTCTCTATGGCAAATGCATATCGTACAAGCAATGGTCTACCATTGTTAGGCGAGCAAGCTGATGGTACTCCAGATTATAACTTAGCTGCTAATGCAGTTAAGAATGACTTCGGTATCAACTCTTCTGCTGCATTTACAGAAGATGCAGATCCATTAGATCCACGTATTGACCATACAATTGGTCGTCGTGGTATCCAATACTTAGACTGGATCGAGCATCCAGGTGCTAACTGGATCCGTGCTCAGCCTTATGCTGGTCCATATTCTCCTAAGAAGTACATCTACTACAAGCGTCAAGAAAATACATTGACAGATGGTTCTTCTTGGACACGTGGATATGCGACAATGAACTTCAACATTATCCGTTTTGCGGACGTATTGTTGATGGCTGCAGAAGCTGAAATCGAAGGAGGAAGCTTAGCGACTGCTTTGGGTTATATCAACCAAGTTCGTAGCCGTGCAGCTAACCCTGCTGGTTTCGTAACTAAAGGTGGAAAAGCAGAAGCTAATTATTCTATCTCTACGTATACTACGTTAGGAGATCAAGCAAATGCACGTCGTATCGTACGTATGGAGCGTTTGTTGGAATTAGCAACAGAAGGTCACCGTTTCTTCGATTTAGTTCGTTGGAATGTTGCTAGCAGAACTTTGAACGCATACTTGAAGTATGAGGCTCGTTGGTTAGTAACTAAATTCGGTGGTGCTGCTTACAACGAGGAAGACAAGTTCTTGCCTATTCCACAAGTACAAATTGATATTCAAGGAGCGGATGTGTTAACACAAAATCCGATCAAATAAATTATCAATTAAGTTTATTTTTAAAAAAGGTGAGAACTTGTTCTCACCTTTTTTAATTTTGGTTTTTCAAATTTACCTATGTATACGAAAGCATCTGCGTTCATATTCTTGTTCGCCATCAGTTTATTTTCTTGTAAAACAAAAACTACTTTTGAACTACTATCCGATGAGGATACCGGTATTCATTTTTCAAATCAAATTGTCGAGAATGACACATTGAATATTTTGAAGTATGAATACCTCTACAATGGTAGTGGTGTGGGCATGGGGGATTTTAACCAAGATGGGAAACTGGATCTTTTTTTTGCAGGGAATCAAGCACCGAGTACCCTGTATTTAAATCAAGGGGAATTCAAATTTGAGGATATTACGAAGTCAGCAGGTATTGAAACGGCTGGCCGCTGGTGTTCAGGTGTTTCTATTGTCGACATCAATGGCGATGGTTTACTAGATATTTATTTGTCGGCAACCATGAAACTTTCCGCTAAAGATCGCGAAAACATGCTCTTTGTGAATCAAGGAATTAAAGATGGAAAACCTAGCTTTAAGGAGATGGCTTCGGAATATGGCATCAACGATGCCGGTCATAGTGAACATGCTGCCTTTTTTGACTACGATCGTGATGGCGATTTGGACTTGTATGTTTTGACTGATGTCATTGACCAATTTCCTTCACTTTACCGTCCTAAAGTAACGGACGGTTCCTATCCAAATACTGATCGTCTCTACCGAAACGATTATGTTGCTGGAGCTGTCCATCCAGTATTTAAAAACGTATCCAAAGAAGCTGGCATTACGATTGAAGGATATGGATTAGGTATTAATATTTGCGATATCAATCAAGATAATTGGCCAGATATCTATGTGACCAATGACTACGTATCTGATGATATTCTATACATCAATAACCACGATGGTACGTTCACGGATCAAGCAAAAACCTATTTCAAGCATACAAGTTTAAGTGCGATGGGAAATGATGTGGCTGATGTTAATAATGACGGTTTGGCGGATATTGTTGCGTTAGATATGTTGCCCAAAGATAACGAGCGCAAAAAGCAGTTGGCCCCACCAAACAGCTATCAGGCCTATCAGAATAGTGATATTCACGGATATACCTATCAATACATGCGCAATACCCTTCAATTAAACGCTGGGAAGAAAGCGGATGGTTCACCTATACCTTTCCAAGAAGTAAGTTTGATGGCGGGAGTTTCAGAAACCGAGTGGAGCTGGTGTCCTTCATTAGCTGATTTTGATAACGACGGCTACCGGGATTTATTAGTTACCAACGGATTTCCGCGCGATGTAACCGATCGAGACTTTATGTCTTATCGAGCAAATGCACAGCAGCTCGCTTCGGATGCCGTATTACTTGAGCAATTGCCGGTAATCAAGGTCAATAACTATGCATTTAAGAACAAGGGAGGCCTTCAATTTGAAGATGTTAGTGCTGCTTGGGGAATCCAAGTGCCTTCTTTTTCGAATGGTGCCAGTTACGGTGATTTAGATAATGATGGAGACTTAGATTATGTGGTCAACAATATCAACGATAAAGCCTTTGTGTACCGCAATAATTCCATGGAGCAAAACCCAGATAAAAGTCACTTTTTACGCGTGAAGTTTACCGGTAAAGGTCAAAATAAACAGGGATTAGGCGCGCACGTCGAAGGGGTTTTTGCAGATGGTAGTTTATTTTACTATGAAAATTCGCCGTATCGGGGCTATTTATCCAGTGTAGAACCTGTTGCGCATATTGGATTAGGTGCAAAGCAAAAGATCAAGGAATTGCGTATAATCTGGCCAAATGATTCTATGCAAGTCATCAAGGCGCCTAAGTCTGATCAGATTTTACAAGTTAATATTTCAGATGCACGTACGCCTGCTAGTTCATTAATGACTACGCCTGAACCTTTGGTCGAAGATATTTCGGTTCAAACGGTCTTGACCGATACCCCCAAGGAATACGATTTTATTGATTTTAATTACCAAAGTTTAGTGCCTTTTAAAATGTCCCAATTAGGTCCTGGTGCATCTGTGGGTGATGTGAATGGTGACGGATTGGAAGATATGTTTGTGGGTGGTGCCAAGTTTTATTCGGGGATTTTCTATCTCCAACAGGCCAACGGAACATTCAAGTCTAAATTTTTGGAAGGTTTTGCTGAGGATAAATTGAAGTTGGGAGAAGACTTAGGATCCTTGTTAGTTGACATGGACCGGGACGGAGACCTTGACTTATACATTGCCCGCGGTGGAACCGAAGGTAAACCAGGTGCCGCAAGTTTTCAAGATGTTATTTATACCAATGATGGCAAAGGCAACTTTACCTTATCGCCAAGCGCCTTGCCTATATTTACGGAAAGTAATGCAGCGGTGCGTGCCTTAGATTTTGATCGCGATGGTGATTTGGATTTATATGTCAGCGGTAGAAATGTGGCATTTCAGTACCCAATGGGAACGGTATCCCGATTACTACGTAACGATTCGAAGCCAGGTCAAATTAAGTACACCGATATGACCAAGCAATGGGCTCCAGAATTATTGCAGGAAAGTCTCGCTTGTGATGCCGTTTGTACAGATTTCAATCAAGATGGCTGGGTTGATATTGTTGTTGCGGGTGAATTTGCACCGATTCAATTCTTTGCGAATCAAAAAGGTCAATTGAAAAAGTTGACCGAAACAGGCGTAGATGGATTTACTGGTTTGTGGGGTTCAATCGCAACGGCCGATTTTGACCAAGATGGCGACATGGATTTTATTGCTGGTAACATGGGTAAAAATACCCTACTCCGTGCATCAGCTAAGCAACCTGTGGATGTATGGCATGGTGATGTTGATGGTAATGGCGTGTATGATATTTTCCCATTTGTTTATTTCCAAACGCAAGCAGGAACGGCTATATCAGCACCGTTGTTCGGCAAAGATGATACGCATAAACAGTTGAATGCGACACGCGCACGCTTTGTTTATTACAAGGAATTTGGAGTTGTTTCGCAGGATAAGTTCTTCTTGGATTCTGAAAAAGCGAAAGCGAAATTACTTTCGATGACCGAAAACGCTTCTGTATACATTGAAAATTTAGGTGATGGTAAATTCAAATCGCATGAATTGCCACGCTTAGCTCAAGTATCCGCATTGAATGGCATGCAAATCTTAGATATCAACCAAGACGGGAATCTAGATATCCTTTATGTGGGAAATAATTTCGGAAACGAAGTAGCGATGGGTCGTTATGATGCGTCCAATGGAGGTGTTCTTCTAGGAAATGGCCGTGGAGGTTTCAAGTTCCAAACAGGTTCAGGATTAGTTGTGCCAGGAGATGCCAAATCATTCGTTCGTATTCGTTTGGGGAAAGATCAATTAGCCTTTGTGGCGATGCAAAACAGAGGCAAGATGTACGCATTTAAACCGCGTATGGCATTTGATTATCTGCCTGTCAATCAAGATTATAGCTATCAATTTAAAGGAAAAACGCAAAAAGTCGCTTGGACTCATGGCGCTTCATACTTGAGCCAAAGTCAATTAGCTCAAGGTTTCGTTCCGCATGGTGCAAAATTAGCGAAGTAGATTTTTATAGTAAGTTAACTGGAGGCCAGGTGTGTTATTCGCACCTGGTTTTCTATTTCCAAACTGATAGTTACCCAGCAAGATATCAATATCTCCATCGTGATCGACATCGCCCGCATCCATCGCAATGTAATGTCCATCGCCAGGTATTTGCAAATTGCTTACCTTAAACTTCAAGTTTCCCTGGTTTTGGAAATATAAAAAAGACTCAATTTTTCCTTGGTCATTCTCGGCAAAGAATGCAATCATCGCTAAATCTAAATCTCCATCTTGATCAAAGTCGCGTGCCAGCGTTTTGTAGGCACCATAAACCGGGTAAAAATAGGCTTCTTTGAAATTGTTACGCCGGTCATTTAGGTAAATACGCACCCCATGATATGCTTTTTTCGCATAGGAGTAATCTGCATTATCCCCATTCGTGATCATAATATCATCAAAACCATCTTTATTGAAATCCGCTACTTCCATGTAATTACTACCGGAAACACTTTCAAATTGTAGGATTGGCTTTTCTACAAAAACACCGTTGGTGGTGTTTATATATAACGAAACTCCCTCACGCGCTTGTGCCATTAACACGAGTAGATCAGGTTTCCCGTCCCCTGTAAAATCTTTGACGACCGCATTTCGTGCACCTGGCTGCACCTTTAAACTGTTTTTTTTCTTCGTTTTACCATCAATCCAGCTCAGTTTACCTGCTTCAAATCCAAATTCACATAGGAGGTAATCCGCAATTCCATCTTGATTGAAATCAGCTATTTGAACATCAACAGGCCGAGTCAATGAATCAGCCAATGTGACTAGCTTTCTGTTTTCGTCAATCGAAACGAGCTGGCCAATATGTTGATCATTCGGATATAGTTTTCCAATGCCAACAGCATATGCATTTTTCCCTACGAATTGCGTGTGAACAATGGGCGTGGGTGTCTGAATGGTTTGCTTAATTTTCAGTTTTTCATCTAAAACCCATAGTTTTTGCATCCGAGTACCTACCCAAACCTCGGATTTTTGTGGGTGTATACGGATGGAAGTAACACTTCCCATGGGATCAGCTGGGGAGATGAAGGATTCCCGTTTGAAATGTAACAGGTCCGAACTGATCGGGCTACGTTTCGGTTGGGGCAATGGTTTTTCGGGTGCTTTTGCGGTATAGTAAGCCACAATTAAATCCCAATCCTCCTGGCTAATTTTAGGTGTTTCTGGATAGATATCCAATCGCATGGCACTTTGATATTGCTCATCTGGAATTTTGGTAAGCAATTCAAAGCGATTGCCGATACCTAAGCGATAAGCCATTTCAGGCAATACCCCCTCGTTCCATGTTTTCTTGTCCAACAAACTTGGATCTGGGAATTTATGGCAAGAACCACAGTTTTGCTTGGCAAGCGCTTCCCCTTTTTCTTCAGGTGTTTGCTGGCATGAAAAACAAAAAACAACTACTATAAGGGCTAAAAAACGCATATTTATTGAGTGAGAGGTGCTTCGGTGGATGTTGAGTCAACCGCCACGCGACCATTACAACTAAAATCAAAAACAAAATTTTCGGGTTTGATGAACGGCATCTTTCGATACCCCTCGATCGCTAAGGACTGGTCGGCATATACCTTCTCCATGAATTTCGCATAAGCTGGCATCGCCATTTTGGCTCCTTGTCCAAGCGCCAAACTACGAAAGTGGATACTGCGATCGTCACCGCCGACCCATACGCCAGTAACCAATTTTTGGGTGATTCCCATAAACCAGCCATCTGAATAATTTGAGGTCGTACCTGTTTTAGCACCTATTTCATTTCCAGCAACAATCGATGTACGCTTCAAACCCTCGGCTGTACCACCGGGTTCGTGGACCGCACCTTGTAACATATACGTCATTAAATAGGCTGTTTCTGGTTTGATGACCGCTTTGACAGGAGGAGAATATTCTCGGAGTACATTACCCACTTTATCCGTTATTTTTAAAACTAAAATAGGTTCAATTTTTTCACCACCATTGGCGAGCGTGGCGTAGCCCGAGACTTGTTCCAAAAGCGATACTTCAGAGGCGCCTAAACACAAGGAAGGAACTTCGTTTAATGGGCTATTGATTCCGCATTTATGGGCAAATTCTGCAATCTTATCCGGCCCTAATTGTTTCATTAATTTAGCAGAAATGGAGTTAATGGATAATCCCATCGCTCGCCGCATTTTCATATTTTGGTAGCTGTATTTGCCATCTGAATTTTGCGGTGTCCACGTGCCACCACTAAGACCATCTTCTTCGCCGAAAGTCACTGGTTCATCCACCAGTTCATCACAGGGAGTGACAATTTCGTTTTCAATCGCCGCTCCATAAACAAACGGTTTAAAGGTCGAACCCGGCTGACGCTTACTTTGTGAAATGTGGTCGAATTTAAAATACTTGTAATTGATTCCGCCGATCCAGGCTTTGACGTGTCCGTTCATCGGATCCATCGCCATCATGCCGCAGTTTAATATGCGTTTATAATAGTTTAATGAGTCCATCGGACTTAAGGTGGTGTCCTTGTCGCCATCGTACGTAAAGACGGTCATTTTGATTGGCTTACGTAATTCTTCCCACACTTTGAATTCGTCGTTGTTGTAGGCCGACATGAGGTCTCGGTAACGTTGCGTGCGCTTCATAGCATCGCGCAAGAAGCCCTTGATCTCTTTCATTTCCTCGTTCACCCACGGATTTCGTCCACGCCAATGATCATAAAATAACTTTTGTTCCGCACGCATGTGCTCTCGAACAGATTCCTCCGCATATTTCTGCATGCGTGAATCAATACTGGTATAAATGCGTAACCCACTGGTATACAGGTTTAACTGCTGGTCTTCTGGACGCTCTTGATTTAATTCTTTAATAGCGGCTAATACCTGTAGACGAATAGCCTCCCTAAAATAGGGCGCTGCTCCCGTATTCTGATTTTCCACCCGGTAATGCAAGTTGAGTGGCTCATCTTGTAATTTGGGGAGTTCCTTTTCCGTGATGAATTCATATTTGGCTAGTTGGCCTAACACCACATTCCTCCGTTCCAACGTCCTTTCTGGGCGAACGCGTGGGTCATATAACGACGGATTTTGGAGTAGACCGATTAGCGTGGCGGCTTCCGGAAGAGTTACATCTGGCAGGTCTTTTTGGAAATAGGTCCGGCAGGCCACTTGGATGCCATAGGCATTATTACCAAAGCTCACCTCATTCAGGTACATCGCCATAATCTCTTGTTTGGTATAGCGACGTTCCAAACGGATAGCTAAAATCCATTCTTTGACTTTGGCAATCACAGTTCTTACGCCATCGATTTTCATTAATAAGCCCAAGTAAACGGGGTCGTCTTCCCCAAACTCCATAGACCGCGTGTGAAATAAATTCTTGGCTAATTGCTGTGAAATGGTACTTCCTCCGCCGGCAGTACCTAATGAAAATACGACGCGAAACATGGAGCGGATATCAATACCCGAATGTGAGGTAAACCGGGCGTCTTCCGTGGACACAAGCGTATTAACGATATTGTCAGGGAGCTGTTCAAATTCAAGGGGATTGCGATTCTCGCGGAAGTATTTGCCGATCTCCTGTCCATCTTCGGAAATCACCAAAGAAGCCATTTGGCTTTTGGGATTCTCTAATTCATATAAACTAGGCATACCCCCAAACAACCATAAAAAATTGTAATTCACAGCCACGATAAACAGGATAGATGCGGCGGTTGTACCGAGAAAAAATCGGTACATGAATCGGATAAATTTGGCATATTTTCCTGTTTCGAATGCAAACATGTTAACGGTTGTTTTGGGTAAATTTTTCCAACAAGGCTTTCACTTCGGGTATGAGCGGACTTTTCGGATAGGCCTGTTCAAATTGTTTGAGTTCTTTTTTATATCGGTCAAAATCCTTCAAGCCGCCATAACTTTGGGCCTTTAAAAATACAATTTTATCTTCCCATTTGCTACCTGGAAAAGATTGAAGCAGTAAATCAGCTTGCGCGATACATGCGGTAAAGTCTCCAGATTTAAACTGAGCAAAAGCTTTTTCGTAATTTTTCTGTGCTTCTAATTCTTTTCCCTCAGTTAAACCACCAAATTCCAAGGTCAAAATAGCTTGCTTAAAATACGAATTTGGGTATTTGTCAAAAAGTAGTTGGCGATATGTTTTCGGTTTATCTGAACTCAAATAGAGCAAATAAAATGCTTCAGCCTCAAAGGAAGTCAGCGGATAATCAGTCAACAGATGCGTTAATGATTTGGCTGCTAGGTCATTTTTCGCCAATTCTAGTTTGGCATATTTGCCTACATCGAACAATGCTTTTTCTCGTTTTTTCTGAATGTCAGCTTGTTGTTTTTCAGTACGAGGAATGGCGTTAAGCCAAATTTGAAGTGAATCTTGCGTAGGTGCCGATTCGCTTAAATTATTGGTTTGAGCCACAGCACTTGGTATAACCGGTGCATCTGTCAGCACTGCCGCCTGTTTGTTTTTGCGATTCCAGAAGTCTTCTAGTGTTCGGATACCCCATTTTGTGCTAAATTCTTGTTGGCCCTGTACCCGAGCCTGATCATTATAAAAATAAAAACTCTGCTGTTCGGGCGTTGACGGCCGACGCGTAAATGTGGCCAAACTCGCATTCGACGTAGCGGCAATGGTTAATTGAACCGAATCTTTTTTCGCTTTTTTTGACTTTTGGATTTTTTCATACATGGCCTTTAAGTCACTTTCGGATCGTTGACCTAATTTTAATAAGGAGTCTTGTAGTTGAATTGAACCATCTAGGCGCGCAAATTCGCCCCATTGTGTTCGCAATTTTTGGGCTAATTGATATTGACTGTGCTGGCTAGGTAAAAACGTCGCTGCGGAGTCAAAATAGTTGGCTGCATTGCGGTAGTCTTTCAACTGGTTAGAGAACAGCTGGCCTAATTGGAAATATAATTCGCCTTTATTTGGATTATTGGTTCCTCCATTTTCCCAGTTTTTTCGGGCTAAATCATAGTCTTTGTGCTGAAAATGGATTTGACCAATGGCTAGAAAAATATCAGATTGTAAGTCTTGATTTTTCGGGTCTTTGACAAGTTTTTCTAAACCAGGAATATTTTCAGTTAATGACAAAATCGCTATTTGCGCGTGTAAGGTTAGGCTATAGCTCGACTTTTGTTTGAGGCATTGCTCGAATGCTTTACGGGCGGCAGCGGTTTGCCCAAGTTCTTGATGCATTTGGCCAAGTATGTAGAATAGTCGGCCACGTTCTGCTCGATTTTTTACGCGAGGTGCAGCTTTTTCAAGGAGCGGAATCGATTTAGCAATGGCATTTTGTTTTTGGTAGGCGAAGGCTTGAACCAATAATAGGTGTTGCTCTTGGCTGGCATTCATCGGATTTTCAGCGATGAAATTAAATACTTTCTGCGCAGAAGGGTAGTCGGCCTGGTGCAGGTAGATAGTCGCTAATTCGATGAGTGCCGACTGCTGGGTTTTCGGGTCATGTTCGATCGAATTAATATATTTAAAAGTCTCTAGTGCGTTTGTTAGATCATGCTGGAGAAGTCGGCCTCGTCCAATAATCAAATAAGCGTCGTCTACGAATCGGGAGTTTTGATGCCGATCAATGACCAAGGTTGCTTTTCGAACCTGATTCGCGATCTCTTTGGCATAGCTTTGCGAAAAGCTTGTATCGATGGGGGCTAGAATGGGTAGCGCATTGGAGAAATTTTCTTTTTTCTCTTCCCGTACTTTGTTTGTTAGTGAGATTAGAAGTCGGTCTGCCTGAAAGATGGCGTTGTACTTGGCATTCACATTATGAAAAGCTACGGCAGCAGGTCGAGTGCTTTGCTGGGAACAGGCCCAGTTGAGCATCACGAGGATTAAAGCTGCCAACAGTTTATTCATAGGGGTGGAATGCGTATAATTTTCAAATTTACAATATATATAAATGAAAAAGGGATAATTTTAGTGTGTGGTTAGCCGATTATTTTAATTTTTTTATGAACAATTATCAGCGATTTATTGGGGCGGCATTTCAAATGCTGGTCACCATTTTAGGTGGTGTCTATCTGGGTCGCTATTTAGATGGTTATTTTCATTTGGCAACACCCTGGTTTACACTGGGCTTATCCTTAGGATCCATCGCTTTTGCGATGATTGCATTGATCAAAAGTCTTCCCAAATAATTCGGAAATATGCTTAAATTGCCATGTTATTGACATAAATGTAATTTAATCGTGTTTGAGGGTCGCCGACTAATCTTATTTCTTGTTTTTTTGACGGTGGCTGCAGTCTTTTTAGGCAAGTTGTTTTACCTGCAATTGATCGATGACACCTATGAGAAGGCGGCGGATAATAATGCCATTCGGAAGATCATTCAGGTTCCATTTCGCGGAGAAGTGTATGATCGCCACGGTAAATTAATTGTATATAATACGCCAGTTTACGATGTATATATGACGCCGCGCAAAGCTTATGTGGCAGATACGAATCGTTTTTGTGCCTTATTTGGTATTACACGGGGGTATTTTGATACTGTTACCCGGCAGGCTAGGTCATATTCCCGTGTCAAGCCATCTATTTTCCTGAAGCATTTATCCAAACAGGATTTTGCTCGAATTCAAGACGCAATGGTCGATTATCCTGGTTTTTCGATCACGACTACCGCGTTTCGCACCTATCAATCAATCGCTTTTTCCAATGCGCTCGGTTATGTTGCTGAAATCAATCCTAATTCGTTAAAGGAACAGCCGGATGATTATTACCGGCAAGGCGACTTTGTGGGGGTTTCTGGAATTGAGTCGTATTATGAGGATGTTTTGCGTGGTCAGCGTGGGGTTAAATACCGGATGGTGAATAGTAATGGGGTAGAGAAAGGCGACTATAAAAATGGGAAATTGGATGTGTATCCAGTAGCTGGTCAAAATTTATATACAAGTATTGATATCCGCTTGCAAGAATATGCGGATAGCTTAATGATGCACAAGGTGGGAAGTGTCGTGGCCATTGAGCCGGCTACTGGGGAGATTTTAACCATGGTTTCAGCTCCCTCGTATGATCCCAGTATGTTAGCAGGTAGAAACTTTTCAAAATATTACCAAAAACTAGCGTTAGATCCGTTGAAGCCTTTGATCAATCGGCCGCCATCTGCGTACTACCGGCCGGGGTCTACGTTTAAGTTGGTGCAAGCTCTAGTGGGCCAGCAGCTCGGCATTATATCGGCGGGATCTGTATTTGGGCATGCGGGGGCACCCGTGAAATGTCACGTGCATACGACGGCGCATAATGATTTACATAATGCCATTCAGTGGTCCTGTAACCCCTATTTTTACCATGCTTTTCGTAAGATCTTGTATGATGGGACAACGGGTGATACCTACGAGCGATCGGCTCAGGGTCTGAAACGCTGGTCGGAGTTAGTGGCAAATTTTGGTTTTGGACGCAAGCTGGGGGTGGATGTGAGTAATGAAAAACGGGGTAATTTGCCTACGGTGGAGTATTACAATAAAGTGTACAAAGGGGAGAATACGTGGAAATTCTCGAATATTTATTCGTTAAGTATTGGGGAGGGAGAGCTCGTTGTAAGTCCATTGAAGATGGCCAATTTTGCTGCGATCATCGCGAATCGCGGTTGGTACATTCCCCCTCATTTAGTGAAGGGCGTTGGTCCTCGCCGGACATTGGATCCATTTTACAAAAATCCAGTGTCAGTAGGCGTAGACGCCAAATACTTTCCTGTCGTTATTCAAGGGATGCAAGATGCGGTTTTACATGGTACTGTGGGCTCGGATGGTCGTATTCCGGATATCACCATGTGCGGCAAAACGGGTACCTCGCAGAATCAAAAAGGAAAAGATCACTCGGTGTTTATTGCCTTTGCTCCGAAGGATAATCCGAAGATAGCCATTGCGGTGTTTGTGGAGAATGCGGGTTTTGGTGGTTTTGCTGCCGCGCCTATTGCTTCGTTGATTATTGAGAAATATTTGAAAGGCCGTGTCGATCGCAAGGCGGTTGAGACGAAGTTTATGAATATGAGTTATTTGGCCAATGTGGTGTATAATCGCCCGGCCAATCGCGTTAAAACGGATACCTTAAAAAAATGAGCGGATCGTCAGGACAATTAAAGAGTCGGATTGATTGGATAAGCGTAGGGCTTTATGCCCTTTTTGTGCTGCTTGGCTATATGAGTATTTATTCAGCGATATACAATCCAGAATCGCCTTTAGGGTTGACTGATGCTGCCTTTTATACGTCTAATGCAGGAAAACAATTGATCTGGATCGGGACAAGTTTGGTCTTGATCATGTTTATTTTCGCACTGGATTTTCGATTTTTCGAGTCATTTGCGGTCTTTATATATGGGATATTTATCCTGCTGCTGATCGCTGTGCCCTTTTTAGGGGTAACGATTAATGGGTCACATTCCTGGTTTAAGTTTGGTTCGGCTACGATTCAACCGGCCGAATTTGCCAAAACAGCTACAGCATTGTTGTTAGCTAAATATCTAAATGATCCGCAAATAAATTTGGGAAGATTTAAAGATCAATGGCGTGCAGCCCTGATTATTGCCTTGCCGATTATTTTAATTGTTGGTTCCAACGAAACGGGATCTGCTCTCGTTTTCGTATCATTTATCATCTTGCTATATCGGGAAGGATTGCCCAGTGAATATCCAGGTATTT
>JAIXRT010000107.1 GCA_027485075.1 Cytophagaceae bacterium | reverse complement strand
CCGTAAGCGCAGGAGAAAGCATACGATTCAAGCGGTAAATCAAATTGTCATCGATGACCAATGACGTATCGAAATGCGCAATTTGATGTGCGGCATGCACACCTGTATCGGTCCGACCGCTTCCCGTGATCGCAACTGTTTCTCCCAATAAAAGACTTAATTTTTCCTCTAATTCCGCTTGCACACTAGGTGCATTCGGCTGGATTTGATATCCATGAAATGAGCCGCCATCATAAGCGAATTGCAGTGCATAGCGGCTCATCTTTAAATTATTTCGTTAAGGCTGTTTCCAATGCCGTAAAGTAAGATCCTGAAGCTTTCGCTAATGAACTTACTACTTGGCCATCCACCACCATATCGGTACCTTTTACCGTACCCAATTGTGAAGATTTAATACCTAATCCAGCTAAATGAGCTTCAAAAGCAGCTTTCTTCGCTGGAGCAACCGATACAATCACACGAGATTGTGCTTCCCCAAACCACATCGCATCTTGACGAATACCCGCATCTGATTTCACATCGAATCCTAATCCACGCGGGAAAGCTGACTCAGCAAGTGTAACTAATACACCACCATCAGACACATCATGTGCTGATTGGATTAATTTGGCTTCAATTAATTGGGAGATCCCTTTTTGTACCAATTGTTCCGTAGGTAAATCAAAATGCGGTGCTGGTGACGCCTTCACCTTACGATATGAATATAAAAACTCAGAAGATGCGATGTCATTTACTGACTCCCCTACTAAGTAGACTAAATCTCCTTCAGCCTTGAAATCCAAGGTCATCTTGTTTTCAGCTTTCTCCAAAATACCCAACATACCAATGGTTGGCGTCGGGAACACCGGACCTTCATCCGATGATTGGTTATAGAAACTCACGTTACCACCTGTTACCGGAGTTTCGAACGCTTCACACGCTTTCTTCATTCCTTTGATCGCACCCACAAATTGCCAGTACACTTCTGGAACGTACGGATTTCCAAAATTCAGGCAGTTGGTGATTGCCACCGGCAAACCTCCCGAACAAACAATGTTACGTGCTGCCTCCGCAACAGCCATCGCACAACCTTCTTCAGGATCTGCATTCACATAGCGCGAATTACAATCTACGGTAATCACAATTGACTTATCTGAACCGTGAACCTTGACAACGCCTGCATCCGAAGGTGCGTTCGTGTTGCGATTCGCACGACCAATCGATGAATCATATTGTTCCGCTACCCACTTCTTCGAAGCGATGTTCGGGTGATTCATTAAGAAATCCAATGCCTTTGGCAATTCTGACGCTGGAATATCTTGAACTGCATTAATGTCAAATTTCTTGAACTCTTGGAAGTAAGCAGGCTCTTTGTATTCCCGGTGATATACTGGTGCGCCTCCGCCCAATACCAAATCATCCGCAGGAACGTCTGCTACTAACACACCATCTTGATAGAATTCCAAACGTTTGGTATCTGTTACGGTACCAATTTGCTCACAATTCAAATCCCACTTATCAAAAATCTTCTTCGCCTCCGCTTCACGTCATTTTTCTACAACGATCAACATACGTTCTTGCGCCTCAGATAATAAGATTTCAAACGGCTTCATATTCGCTTGACGAGTAGGAACTTTAGATAGATCGATGATCATTCCATGCTCTCCTTTGGCAGACATTTCGGACGTTGAACAGATAATACCTGCCGCACCCATGTCTTGAATACCAATCACACAACCCGCTTCAATGATTTCCAAGGAAGCCTCTAATAATAATTTCTCTTGAAAAGGATCACCTACTTGTACCGCAGGCAATTTTTCAGATGATTTCGATGTAATATCTTCCGAAGCAAAACTCGCTCCTCCGATTCCGTCCTTTCCTGTCGCAGATCCTACGATAAATACACCATTGCCTACCCCATAAGAAATGGCAGATGCTTGGGTACCCACCTTCAAAATACCTGCAGAAAAGGCATTTACGAGTGGATTTACATTATAACAATCGTCAAACTGAACCTCTCCACCGACCGTTGGGATACCAAACGCATTCCCATAATCACCAATTCCCTTAACAACACCTTTCACCAACCACTTGGTTTTTGCCAGATCGATATTACCAAAACGCAACGAATTTAACTGAGCAATTGGACGTGCACCCATCGTGAAAATATCACGGTTGATACCACCCACACCCGTTGCCGCACCTTGATAAGGTTCTAAAGCAGAAGGGTGATTGTGAGATTCAATTTTGAAAGCACAGCCTAAACCGTCGCCTAGGTCAACTAAACCTGCATTTTCTTCACCGGCTTTGGCCAACATACGTGGAGAATCTTTCGGTAAGGTCTTTAACCAAACAATAGAGTTTTTGTAACTACAGTGTTCAGACCACATGACAGAGAAAATGGACAACTCAGTAAAGTTTGGCTTGCGGCCTAAAATTTCCTGAATACGGTCATATTCTTCTGGCAATAAACCTAATTTTTTGGCTGTTTCTACGGTAGGTAAGCTTTCGATCGATTCCACAATAAATTGTTATAGTAAGAAATGCACTTGCATCGACGCAAGAAGGCACAAAGGTAATAAATTTCGAGGAGAGACCCGAAAAAATATTAGGTAAAAATAGGAGGATGTAGAGACGTGATACCTCGCGTCTCTCGTCCAATGTCTGACGTCCAGCGTCTAATGTCTAAGAAGAAAAGAATCGGCGTGAAAACGCCTCAAACTTTGGCAATCCTGAAAGGTTTGCCAAAGAAAAAAGACGCGAAGTATCGCGTCTCTACAAATCACATATAAATACCTTGAGCTTCAGCCAAAGAAAAAAGACGCGAAGTATCGCGTCTCTACAGTCTAAGGTCTAATGTCCAATGTCTGACGTCTAGCGTCTAACGTCCAGCTTTCATATCCCCCAATACTTCCGATCCTCCGGAACATCCACATCCCTGAATTTATCTGAAAAGTGAACGATCTCACAGAGCATGGGATTCTGCCGCCAAAATTTACCTAAACCTTGATCACCACTCCAATGATTAAATAAAGGCCGTAGCGCTTGCGGAATTAATACAGGAGGAGAATTAACGCCTTGAAATGAGGCTACAATGGCTCGATCTGGATTTGCCAATGACGTTATATTCTTCAAATGAGAAGATGTCAAAAAAGGCAAATCACATAACAAAACCAATACATCCCGCGAGATATCCACCGCCTTAAGTCCTACAGCTAGTGACTCCCCCATCCCTTTTTCCCAATGTTCCACTTGAACAAAAGTCAGGTTGGGAAACTCCTTTTTTAAATTATTAATAATGGTACTCGACTGCTCCACTTCAGCCCCTAGGCAAACCAAAACCTCCTGGCACACCGAAAACGCAAGACGTATAGATCGCTCTAACAGGCTTTGGCCTTGATAAACTAATAATTGTTTCGCTTCCCCTAAACGTGAAGAGGCCCCTGCGGCCAGAATTAATCCTACCATTTAAATCGAACTTAAATCTAATGGCAATGTGCGTACACGTTTACCTGTAGCTAAGAAAATCGCATTGCATAACGCAGGCGCCACAGGAGGTAATCCAGGCTCCCCTACACCACCAGGCTCTTCCTCATTTTGCATGACATGAATTACCGCATCGGGAATTTCGCCTTGTCGGAGCACGGCATAGTCATGGAAATTACTCTGTTCAATTACCCCATGATTCCGGGTAATTTCATTTTTGATGGTGGCCGAAAGTCCATAGACCAAATTACTTTGCATTTGAGCTACAATATTATCGGGGTTAACAGCAAAACCACAATCGATTACCGCGTAAATCTGACTAATCTTGACACCTGCTCCCTGTTTTTCTACCACAAATGCATGCGCAGCGATACTAGCAAAAGAACGTGCAATCGCAATACCAATGGATTTACCCGCTTTGCGTTTGGCCCGATAATCAGAAATTTCAGCCAACTTATTTAATACGGCCACAAAACGAGGTGAGTCTTTCAATAAATGTAAACGTAGGTCAAGCGGGTCCTTCTCGCCTTCATGGGCTAATTCATCCATGAAACATTCCTGAGCGAAAACATTGGTCGATGCATATACAGAACGCCACCATAAAATAGGCATCTGCGGATCAACCCAATTAAATGAATTGCGACGTGCAGGAAAAGCATACGGACTATCCTCTAGGCTAATTCCCTCTCCTGCCCATGGATCAATTTTCCCACGCATATCTGCCTTGAAAACATTTGCCATAATAGATGCACCATTCAAGCGATGTTCAAATGCCAATACATTTCCTTGATTATCGATTCCTCCCTGCATAGCAGAAATCATTCCTGGACGGAATGGTCCTTGTTGGATATCTTCCTCCCGTGTCCAAATGACCTTAACTGGTGCATTCACCTGACGTGAAATATGCGCTGCTTCTAATACATAGTCATAATAGGCTTTCCGACCGAAAGCCCCTCCTAAAAAGGTCACATTGATTTTTACATTTTCAGGCTTAAATCCCAAATACCCTGCCAATTCAGCTACCAAACCATCAGGCCCCTGCACTGGAGCCCAAACTTCTACTTTACCATCCTGAACAAATACGGTCGCATTACACGGCTCCATGGGAGCATGCGCCATAAAGGGCGTTTGATAGGTTGCTTGGATTTTATAGTCCGATAACTGCAAGGCTTTAGCAAAATCGCCTACGGCTGCGTCTTTATAGGTCGCACCTTCAGATTGTGCTTTAGCTTTGGCAGCATTAAAATATTGCGAAGTGGCACTTTCCGCGGCTCCCTCAGAAGACCAAGCAGCTTGTACAAGTTTCTTTCCTTTCAAAGCTGACCAATAGGATTCCGCTACTACGGCAATAGCTTCCGACTTCGCACGAGCCTTTTGATTTAATTCAACATCGGGCGAAAATGGACCATGGTAAAAATTACGCTCGGTCTTCAATACAAATCGAACGCCTTTAACACCCATGGCTTTGTCGGCACTGAAGCTTTTCACCTTACCATAAATCGTAGGCGAATGCACAATACTCGCATATAACATCCCAGGCAATTTAACGTCCATACCAAAAATGGCTGTTCCGTCAACCTTGGAGGTAACATCCGGACGGAATGATTTCTTACCCAATTGCGTAAACTCACTCCATGTTTTTAATCGCGGCTTTTGTGGGACCGGCAATTTGGATGCTTCTTCTACTAACTCGCCATAGGAAAGCTTAGCATTTGAAACACGGTTAATGATAAACCCGTCCTTGGCATAACAATCTGTGATGGAAACTTTCCAACGGTTCGCCCCGGCTTGCAAAAGCATTTCTTTCACAGCTGCCCCAGCTGTTCGCATGGGGATCCAACGAGTGCGCACAGAAGAGGACCCTCCCGACATTTGGGACCCAAAACGCGCCGAACCATCCGTCATTTGGATATCTATCTTTTCTAATGGAATCTCTAATTCCTCGGCAATCAACATAGGTAAGGATTGATATGTACCCTGTCCCATATCAGGCCGCGGATTAAAAATCGTAACCTTGCCCGCCTCATTAATAATGATATATGGATTAATTTCTACACCGAGTGCGGTTACTTTTTGTAAGGTTTTTGCTTTACCTGTAACGGAAAAACCTAGGGCTAGGATGAAGGCCGACTGCCCTCCGATGCGAATAAAATCACGTCTTGATGTGTTCATGTCCTTAGGCTTTTTTAGTTTTTTGAATTTTAGCAGCTGCTGCATGTATGGCTTGGCGCATGAGGGGATAGGTGCCGCACCGACAAATATTTCCGGCCATGGCATTATCAATATCTTCATCGCTTGGAGTAGCATTCGAGGCTAATAAAGCGGAAGCGGCCAGTATTTGACCTGATTGACAATAGCCGCATTGTGGGACCTGAGCTTCAATCCAAGCTTCTTGGACCGCATTCCCTGCAGATAAACCTTCGATGGTGGTTACTTTGTCTGTTAATTTAACCGCAGAAACGGGCGTTGAACACGAACGAATCGGTTGGCCATTTAACAAGACCGTACATGCGCCACATAAACCCATGCCGCAACCGAACTTCGTTCCTGTGTAACCTATCTCGTCACGAATGACCCATAAAAGTGGGGTATCTGAATCCACATCGACGCGATGCTTCTTGGCATTAATTGTCAGCTGGTATGTAGGCATAGTCCATTTTTTAATACCCATAAATTTACAATAAAATTTAATTTATCCACTTAGGGTTCTATTTTTGCCAAATGCTCCAACCGAACGAAATTGAGTTTATCGCGAATAATGGCCAGAGGTCCCCAGCGGACATCGCGTTAGATGCACGTAAATTCCCGGAGCTTGATATTAAAAAAATGGCGCATCAGATTCAAGCGCGCCAGAAATTGGCAGATAAATTACCGAGCTGGGTGGCTGAAAAAAAAGTCTTTTTCCCGGCGTCTATTTCACTTGAACAATCCTCGTCTGAAAACACGGCTTCCTTTAAAGCTTCATTGGTTGCAGGTCAGTTGATTGATATCACTGGCGGTATGGGCGTGGATACTTGGGCATTTGCTAAAACATGTGATCAGGTGACTTATGTAGAAATGCAGGAGGAATTAGCATCCATTACGGAATATAACCATCAGGTACTCGGTGTTAAAAACATCACTCATTTCGCTAAAAATGGACTAGATGAATTAGGTCAGCGGGATTTTGATTGGATATATGTTGACCCAGCAAGAAGAAATGCACAGGGGGATAAAGTGATCTTGTTTAAGGATTGCCAACCGAACGTATTGGAAGTGATTGCGCAACATCCTAACAAAAAAATTCTTATTAAAACGAGTCCTGTATTGGATATCAGTAGGGCCGTACTGGAATTAGGCGGAGTCAGCCACGTATATGTCGTGAGCACCAAACAAGAAGTCAAGGAGTTGTTGTTTGTGAAAGCAGGAAATGAATCTGATGACCCAAAGATTACAATCATTGAAGATGGTCAAACTATTTTTGAAGGCACATCGATGCAGGAACGCGAATCAAATAATGCCATTGGAAGCCTAAAACGCTATGTTTACGAGGCACACCCCGGCGTGCTGAAGGCTGGATTTTTCAAATCAGTGCTACAAAAAGATCTCGTTCAATTAGGACATCATACGCATCTCTATAGCTCTGAAAGTATTTTGGAGGATTTCCCAGGCAAAATATATGAGGTAATTGAATCGGGACCGGTTCAGGCAAATTGGCTTTCGGTTAATCAAGTGAATATTAGTACACGTAATTTCCCGATGAGCCCAGAGGCCTTACGGAAAAAATTAAAGTTAAAAGACGGAGGCGCCTATACGCTCTTTGGAATTCAAAATTCGAGTAAAAAAAATGAGCTGATTCTCACCAAAAAAATTACCTTTGCTCATTCAAATTAACACTTCAACTCATTATCTCATGATGAAAGGCATATTATTCGGTCTATTATGCACCTTGGCGACGAGTTCCATGTACGCACAAGTTTTTTCGGGTTTAGAGGAAATTGACAAAGCGAAAAAAGAAGGTTTTTACACGTATATCAATTCAGAAGAAAAATACGTGATCGAAGCTTGGAAGAAATACTTAAAACAAGCTGGCTCTGTCGAAAATGGACGTAATGGAAGTACATTGAACGTATATTCAGCTAAAATCAAGGAAATATCAGATAAGCCTGTCAGCTTACTATCGAAGGTAACCGAGGAGAAAAATAAGACCAAATTATTTGTTTCCATTAGCACAGGCCCAGATGCGTACATTCAAACTGGGCATGAATCATTTAGAGAGGCGAGTAATTGGGTGGAAGAGTTTGTACGATTGATCAACTTGGAGGAGGATGTACGTGTGGAAGAGAAAAAGCTGAATGAATTAATCAGTAATAAGGCGAAACAACAGAAGCTTTCAGATCGTTTTGTGCGTGAATTGGACTCCAATAAACGCCAAGCAGAGCTCTTGACAAAAAAATTAGAGGAAGCAAAAGTGGAGAAAGAAAAGATATTAGCTAACCAAGAACAAAACAGATTGGATTTGAAATCGAATGAAGATGCGATCTTGTTGCAGGCTCAAAAACTGGAAACTGCGAAACAAAAAATCAAATGAGACTTTTAAAAATTTGGTTATTGGCTGGAGTATTTTGCCTACTCAATTGCAATTTTGGGATGGTAGAATATGCCTCATTGCATCCGCAGACTGAAAAAATAACACAGGCTGATAGTACAAGAAATAAAACTATGTATGCCCCTAGTAAAGAAATGGCAGTTATTCGTGAAGCAGACCAACAGCCAGAAGAAAGTCGGTTTTCTTTTTCGGAGGTGATATGGTCAGGAATTAAATTCATGACTGCGATGTTGCTCAAAATCATTACTTCCATTCTATAATGCCATCATTTCGAGTTCGAACACGGGTTAATGCCCCCATGCAAGATGTTTGGACTCAGTTCGATGCGACATTGTTGAAAAAGCTTTCACCCCCATTCCCTCAGGTTCGTATTGTTCGGTTTGATGGCTGCCAGACGGGCGATATCGTCACATTGGAATTAAACCTAATGTTAGCAAAGCCCTTATGGACATCTAAGATTACGGATTCCGTTCAGGGGGAACAAGCATGTTACTTTGTAGACGAAGGAGTCGAAATGCCTTTAGGACTCACAGCCTGGCGCCATGAACATCGGATGGAAAAAATAGATTCGAAATCAACTTACATCGTTGACAATATTTCCTTTAAATCGAAGAATTGGCTTTTAGACTATCTTTTACTTCCTTTGTTTTGGGGAATGATTGTATACCGAATTCCATTCTACAAATTGTACTTAAATAAATAAGCACGCGTATGAAATTAACATTAACTCAAAAAATCATCGTTGGATTTGTCTTAGGCCTCGCCTTAGGTGAATTTTTTTATTTAAGTCTAAGCCCGGAAGTTGCTCATCAATGGGCTGGTTACGTTCAGGTGGTTTCAAAGGTATTCCTGCGCCTAATCAAAATGATTGTTGGCCCACTTGTATTCTGCACTTTGGTGGTCGGCATTGCCAAATTAGGTGATTTCAAAGCGGTAGGCCGTATCGGTGTTAAAACCATAGGCTACTTTTATTTTGCTACTATATTATCCCTAGTAACAGGATTAGTCGTTGTTAATGTAACCAAACCAGGCAGCTTGCAAAGTTGGCCTAAACCCGCTGCAGGAACGGAAACAGGAATTGACGCTAGCAAAACGAAGTCATTGGAAGATTTCATTTTACATATCTTTCCAGACAGCTTTTTCAAAGCTTTAGCAGAAAATGAGATTCTTCAGATTGTTATTTTCTCCTTGTTTTTTGGGGTGGCTTTGGGGTCGATCGGTGAAACGGGAAAGAAGCTAATTCATGTCATAGAGAACTTAGCGGAAGTCGTATTTAAAATGGTGAATTATGTCATGGAAGTGGCACCTTACGCTGTTTTTGCGGCCATGACAACGGTAGTTGCTAATAAAGGATTAAGTATTTTAATTAGTTACGGTTACCTCATGATTTGCTTTATGGGTGGCCTACTCTTTTTTACTGTGGTTATTTTATGGATCATCGCTGCGGTGAATGGCATTAATTATTGGAAGCTACTGAAAGCGTTAAAAGAAGCCTTATTGATTTCATTTTCAACAGCCAGTTCGGAGGCATCGTTTCCACAAACCATTGCGGCCTTGGAGAAATTTGGATGTAGCCGTAGAATTGTGGGGTTTGTATTGCCATTAGGCTATAGCTTTAATTTAGATGGTTCTATGTTGTACATGACCTTTGCGACCGGTTTCATCGCCCAAGCTTATGGGGTTCAATTGAGCTTAGAGCAACAAATCACGATGCTATTAACGTTGATGATTACGTCAAAAGGAATTGCCGGAGTGCCGAGAGCATCTTTGGTCATCATTGCCGGAACGCTAACCATGTTTAATTTACCCGTGGAAGGAATTGCCTTATTATTGGGTGTAGATCCATTCTTGGATATGGGCCGCACCGTTACTTCGGTGGCAGGAAATGGCGTGGCAACTTGCGTTGTTTCGAAGTGGGAAGGGGAATTTAACCCAACTACTTAAACGAATCAAATGTCATTTGGACAGCTTTGCGCGCAGGAAACAAAGCGGCTAATCCCGTGATGAGAATGACCACCAAAGCTGTCCAGATAAAATCCCATGGATCCATTTGGATGGGATAAGCTTCAATTAAGGCATTGGGAATCCCCAAAGAAATGACCCCAAATTGCTGTTGGATCGTTGCTAACACAAATCCCAGTAACATCCCGATCGCCGCTCCCGAGAAGCTAATCAACGCACCTACCCAAAGAAAAGCCCGAAAAACTTGTTGGCGCGAAATACCCATCGCCATCAACGTATACAAATCCTTTCGTTTTTCTAAAACCAAAAGTGATAGCGCATAAAAGAGTGTAAATGAGGCGATACCCATCACGAAGGCCATGATTAAAAAGACGAATAGCTTTTCAATTTTAATCGCTTTAAGCAAAATGGCATGTTGCTCATTACGCGTTTGCACCTTGTAAGGTGAGCCAAGAATCATTTGAATTTTGTTTTTGATTCCCTGGTCGTCGGTATTGGGAGCCAACATGATTTCGTAGGCAGAACGGTAACCTGGTACACCTACTAACTCTTCCATCCAATCTAATGGAACGATGACCGTTTGGTTATCAAAATTTTGCTCCACTTCCAGTACGCCGGAAGGGAAAAAGAAATTGCGACGGATGGCATTTTCGTTAAGTGCAGCACGTTTCAACTGCGAATGATTAGGGTACCAAGCCTCGATGGGCTCAAATACATTGTCAAAACTCATGCCCATCGCTAAAAACACACCGATTCCCACAAGGGCAAAAGGGTGTTCACCTGATTCAACAAAATAGTCACCCTCAACCACCTGATTTTTCAGTCGGCCTGCCAACAAATACGACGGATCTACTCCTTTCATCCGAACGACTAATTGCTTTTGTTCGAATCGAATCAGACCTTGATCTTCTAAAATGGGATTAACAAATTTTACTCCTGCTAACT
>JAIXRT010000279.1 GCA_027485075.1 Cytophagaceae bacterium | reverse complement strand
CTGTTTGAGGCACAAACATACCTTCAACTCCGGTGACGTGTGGCTCATATTCGCGTATTTCGGCTAATGACAATTTCTTCAATCCCCCAAGGCCATTTTCCTGACCCCGCTGATACAACGTATCTAATTGTGGTCTTTGCGCTTGGGTACTAGCAACGACCACTTTTCCGGTTAATTCGAAAGGGATATCTTCTTTTTGGCAATACTCGATTAATTGATGGTAGCCTTCAATGCAATTTTTAGCTTTTAGAGAACCCGGTTTGTAATAGAGTCCGGAATGGATGACACCTGAATTATTTCCCGTTTGATGCATGGAAACGGTGGCTTCTTTTTCAAAAAGCGCAATTTTTAAGCTTGGTTTTGATTCTAACAGTCGGTGTGCTGTCGCGAGGCCCACAATGCCTCCGCCGACGATGATTACATCTAATGCCATAAGGTGGATAGGTAAAATAAATAAGCCCCAAAGATACAAATTCCTGCGACGGAATTATCAATTAATTATCAAGTACTTGCTTAAATTTCAACCTCGCTTGGCTGTTTTTTTTGTAGCTTTGTGCTCCCTCTTTTTTAGCTTCGCCAAACCTCAAAGGATTGGCGAAGCTGAGGGGTTAAGCACAAAGCATTGAATCCACAACTCGAAAAATTATACCGCATCGCTCAGCAACCTAGTCGCGTAATTCTAGGATTGATGTCGGGTACTTCCATGGATGGCTTAGACATGGCGCTTTGTCGGTTTACCGGCCAAGGGCCCGCTACAAAATGCGAGTTACTTCATTTTGATTCCGTGCCTTTTGAGGAAAGCTTTAAAACGTCGATTCGTGCCGTATTTGCACAAGAAAACATACATTTTCCGAGTCTGAGTACCCTAAACGCACAAATTGCCCGAACTCACGCGAAGATTATTCTCCAAACGCTTGAGGCGTGGCAGGTAAAACCGGAGGATGTGGATCTGATTGCTTCACATGGACAAACGGTGATGCACCGGCCGGACCGCTCGGGAAAATTACCACATTCAACGCTACAAATTGGGGATGGGGACCATTTGGCACATTTAACGGGCATTATTACCCTGTCAGATTTTAGACAAAAACATATTGCGGCTGGCGGCGAGGGTGCACCTTTAGCCATGTTTGGTGATTATTTTTTATTCACCCAAGCAGGTGAAGATCGGATCTTATTGAATATTGGCGGCATCGGTAATTTCACCTACTTGCCAGCCGATCAAGACCCTACAAATATTCTAGTGAGTGATACGGGACCAGGAAATACATTGCTTGATGCGTATATCAGACAACATTTTGCTGGGCTGAATTTTGACAAAGATGCCCAAATTGCTCGCTCGGGAACAATCCATGCTGGATTCTTGCAAAATTTATTGAGCCTTCCCTTTTTTGAAGAAGCCTTTCCAAAAAGCACAGGGCCTGAGTATTTTAATTTGGAGCGCATAACGGAAATGGCTCCTGCTGATCTAAACCCTGCTGATTTCTTAGCGACCTTAACGCGCTTTACGGCAGAGAGTATCGCGTTAGCCATCCAACATTACACGGGATTACATCAGGCATATGTTTATGTAAGTGGTGGAGGCGCGCGGAACCCGTTGATGATGGAGCACTTAAAGAATTTAATGCCTGGATTTACGATTCAAGATTCCGCCGTTTTGGGAATTGAATCAGCGGCCAAAGAGGCAGTTTTATTCGGTTTGTTGGCCAATGAAACCTTAATGGATCCGAATCCGGCACCTGATCGCCGACTGGGTGATTCGCCATGGATGACGATGGGGAAGATTAGTTTACCAAATTAAATTAGACGCTGGACGTTAGACGCTAGACGTTAGACGCTAGACGTTAGACGCTAGACGTTGGACGTTGGAACAAAAGGTAAAAGATAGTACTCCGGACTTTTGACTCCGGACTAAAGACTAGCGACTAGAGACTAGTGACTTATATGAAATACAAATTACAAGATTACATTCTTTTTGAAAACGACGATTTCATTGTCATTAATAAACCATCAGGCATTGCGACCTTGGATGAGCGGAAGGATGATTATGCGCCTAGTATTTTAAGAATGGCCAAAATTTATTGGGAAGATGCTCAGGTGGGACACCGTTTGGATAAGGAAACAACGGGGGCTTTGGTGATTGCTAAAAACCCGGAGGCATACCGACATATTTCCATGCAATTTGAGCATCGGGAAACGGCGAAACGCTACCATGCAGTCGTGGAAGGTATGCATGACTGGGATGGGATGTTGGTGAATTTACCCATCCTCCCCCTCAAAGATGGCAAAGTCATTATCGCGCGATCGAATGGAAAACATGCAGAGACTTGGTTCCGTACGCTAAAAGTATACAAAGGGTATACCCTTGTGGAATGCATGCCCATTACTGGCCGAATGCACCAAATCCGCATTCACCTCACTTGCCTACATGCGCCGATCGTTGCCGACGAAATGTATGGAGGAAAAGATGTGTATCTATCTGATTTGAAGCGTAATTTCCATCTGAAAAAGGAAACGGAAGAACGTCCTTTAATGCGACGAGTAGCCCTTCATGCGCACAGTTTGAGTTTCAAATTAATGGATGGAAATCCGATAACTGTAGAGGCGCCTTACCCAAAAGATTTTAATGTATTGACCAAACAGTTGGAGAAGTTTTCTTAAAAATTGATTTTAAGCCTAGCTGTTATTTGTTGGTTTTTTATCCAAGTAAATTTGTGCAAAATTGCACTTCTAGATTTACCAAATCTGTTCTATGTCTAATTTATTGGCAAAACTAAACGCATCTATTGGCCTTTCTTACACGCTTGTAGGTATATTCATTGGGCTTTTATTCTTTAACATAGATCCTTACCAAGGCTGGGGCGATGATTATGCCTTGTATATCCATCAAGCAATCGCCATGAAAGATGGTGCTTTGCGCCAACTTTTCAATGACAACGCATTGATGATGTCATATTATAAATTAGGCCCAAATTTATATCCCCCTGCATATCCATTATTCCTACTTATCCCACTCAGCATCTTTGGAATGTCTATCATACATTTCAAAATATTCAATTTGATTATTTTTTGTGTGACACTTTTGGTCATAAATAAAATTCTGAAAATTCATCATTTTTCAGAAAGCCAACGAAAATTATCGATACTAGCGATTACACTAAACTTTAATCTGATCGAATTTCAACAAAACTTGTATTCAGATATTTTTTGTCTTTTTACCTTGGTATTCTACTATTGGTCAATCATTAATTTCCGATTTTTAGACACAACATATAAGCTAACCATCAAACATTATTTGCTAATTACTACAACATTGGCATTATGTAT
>JAIXRT010000255.1 GCA_027485075.1 Cytophagaceae bacterium | reverse complement strand
GTCAGAGTTGCAAGCGCAACGTTGGGCTTTATCTGCCACAACGGGGATGAATTTATACAAAGGGGACGTTAGTGATTGGAAGTTGTTGCCAAATTTTGATCAAATCAATAATATAGGCTCTACAGTAAAATTCAATGTTCGATATCAGCGAACTCAGGCTTATGCATATCGGGCGCAGATAAGCATTGGTAATATTAAAGGTGATGGAGTGAATAATCCTGGGCCAATTCCTATTTTCAATTCATCATCATTTTCATCACCATTTGTGGAAATGTCAGGTATTGTAGACTATAATTTTTTGGATTATCAGACTGATAAAAGGATAAAGAACTGGTCGCCATATATTTATGGTGGATTGTCGTATGTATTTGCTAGTCCGAAAGGAGGAATTCCTCCCATGAGAGCTTTGGGGAAAACCCCATTTTTTACTTGGGCTATCCCATATGGAGTGGGCGTGAAGTATCAATTAACTCCACGGCTGGGATTGCAGTGGGAGTTTGGTTCAAGTAAGGCTTTTTCGGATATGCTGGATAATACGCCTTCTGTAGGAGGGAGTGGGAGTAACTTTACGACGCAACGAACAGATCAGGTTTTACAGAGTTCAATTACGGTAACGTATGTGATCAAATCCGTTTTTTGTCCTCGCGAATAATCCCTACCTTTGCCACCTATGTGTAAGTTTAGTTAGTTGTGAATCAGAATTTAAAAGAATCTATTGACCTGGGCAATCTGCCGGCGCACATTGCCGTTATTATGGACGGGAATGGTCGGTGGGCAAAACAGCAAGGATTTACGGATCGTATTTTTGGTCACCGTAACGCGTTGACGGCAGTTCGGGAGACGATTGAGGGTTGTGGGGAATTGGGCGTAGGTTATTTAACCTTATATGCGTTCTCTACGGAGAATTGGAATCGTCCTCAATCTGAAGTGAAGGCATTAATGAGTTTGTTGATCAGTACGATTCATGATGAATTGCCTACGATGATGAAGAATAAGGTGCGTTTACGGTCGATAGGTGATATCAGCTCCTTGCCTGCTAATTCCCAACAGGTATTGCAGGATGCCATTACCCAAACGGCCAATAACACAGGTTTAACCTTAGTTTTGGCATTATCGTATTCAGGTAAATGGGATTTGGTACAGGCAACAAAGCAGGTGGCGGTGAAAGTAGCTGCCGGTGAATTATCGGCTGATGCAGTTAACGCAGAGCTTATTGATCAGCATTTGGCTACAGCCGGGATGCCTGACCCCGACTTAATGATTCGCACGGGTGGGGATCATCGAATTAGTAATTTTATGTTGTGGCAATTAGCCTATGCAGAGTTATATATTTTTGAAGAGTTATTTTGGCCTGATTTCCGTAAGGAGCATTTACATCAGGCAATTTTAGATTTCCAAATGCGGGAACGTCGGTTTGGGAAAACAAGTGAACAAGTTAAACGCGAGGGCTAAGCCTATTCATGAAAAATATCAAGTGCATGCAGTGTAAAAAAGAATCTAAACGTGTCAATATATTCCGCTTATTTTTAGTGGGTTTGATTCTTTTTAGTGGTCAATTAAGTTTTGCTCAGATACGTGGGGGACGATTATTTCCATCAGCTACCCCTTCTGGTCCTACGTTCTCCTTTGCAGATCCGCAAGAATATGAGATTGGCGGAATTGAAGTTACGGGTTCTCAGTTTTATGACGGAAACTCCATGATCAACATTTCTGGCTTGCAAGTAGGGGATAAGATTAAGGTTCCTGGAGATGCTATTGCAACGGCGATTCGTAAGATCATGGATCAAGGGATTTTGGATGAAGTTGAGATTTACGTAGCTAAAACGGAAGGAACTAAAATATGGTTGGGGATCCAACTAAAAGAGCGTCCACGTTTGTTTGCGCTAAAATATACCGGTATTCGTAAGGGGGAGACGGAAAGTCTTAATGAGAAAGTGAAGACCTATAAGGGTAAGATTATTACGGAAACCTTGCGAAAAAACTTAGAATTAGTGGTGCGTAAATATTACCAAGAAAAGGGAAGATTAAACATCAAAACGAAATCGCAAATTATTGTTGACACCTTACGCGGAAATAATGCAACCCTGGTAATTGCCGTTGACAAAGGTCCAAAAGTTAAGGTCAACAAAATTATATTGAATGGTATTGACCCAAAACAGCGTGCATTGATTTTGCGAAAAATCAAGAATACGAAGCAACAGCGATTTGGTCGAGTATTTAAACCATCCAAATTTGTGCCAAAAAAATGGGATGAGGATAAGGAGAAATTACTGGAGGCGATGAATAAATTAGGCTTCCGTGATTTTCAAGTGGAGTCAGATTCTATTTCTCGATTTAATGATGAGTCTGTGAATTTGACGATTAATTTGGTCCAAGGAAAAAAATACTACTATCGTTCAATCAACTTTGATGGTAATTACATTTATCCAGATTCTGTTCTACATGATGTATTGGGGATTAAAAAAGGTGATGTTTACAACACAGAGGAGTTAGATAAGAAAATGGCTGGAAATCCAGGGGAGGATTTGAGCTCTGTGTACATGGATAATGGGTATTTATATTACAATGCAGAGCCGGTAGAAACCGCTATTGTGGGTGATTCAATTGATTTAACGATACGTATCAGTGAGGGTAAGCAGGCGACCATCAACAAGGTAATTTTGAATGGAAATACCAAAACGTCTGATCACGTGGTTATGCGTGAAATCCGTACGCTTCCTGGTCAGAAATTTAATAAGTCGGCCATTATTCGTACCGTTCGTGAGTTATCTACGATCGGTTATTTTAACCCAGAAAAGATTACACCGAATCCATTGCCTAGACCTGATGGAACAGTTGACATTGAATATAATGTGGAGGAGAAACCTTCGGACCAGATTGAATTATCTGGTGGTTGGGGTGGATTTATTGGATTTGTGGGAACACTTGGGGTTGTATTCAATAATTTCTCTGCGAAGAATTTGACAAATTTATCCGCATGGCGCCCATTACCTGCCGGGGATGGCCAAAAATTATCTGTTCGTTTTCAAGCAAATGGAGCTGCATTTCAAAACTATAGCTTAACATTTACGGAGCCATGGTTAGGTGGCAAAAAGCCAAATTCATTTTCAGTATCATTGAATCGTTCTGTATCTTATCCATATCAATTCCGTAACACGGGATTTGGTGGTCAAAATCAGTTTGGTGGAGGCTTCGGTGGCGGTGGATTCGGCGGAGGCGGATTTGGAGGTCTTGGTGGATTTAATGGGGGTTTAGGTGGATTTAATGGTGGCTTAGGAGGTTTCAATCAGTTTGCGGTTCCTGATTCATTGCGAACAGCTCACTTTAATGTGACAAGTGTTACATTTAGTTTAGGTAAACGCTTGAAATGGCCAGATGACTATTTCTCGTTAAGTAATTCTCTTGCTTTTTCTTCGTTTGATGTGGATCGCTACTACACGTGGGCATACCCTCAAGGTATTTCTACGTCGATTACCTTTATGACGAACTTTTCGCGTAATAGTATAGATAATCCTACTTTCCCACGTAGTGGATCTAGTTTCTCACTTACGGGTTCATTGACACCGCCGTTCTCATTGCTGGGCGGCAATAAAACTGGCAACTTAATTGAATACCATAAATGGATGTTTGATGCGAGTTGGTTTACACCACTCATTGGCAAACTCGTCTTACATACCCGTGCCCATTTGGGTTTCTTGGGTTCGTATGGAAATCGGGAGACAACACGATTCGAGCGATTTGATGTGGGTGGTTCCGGTATGGTACAGGGTTTTCAGTTTAATCGCGATATAATCGGCTTAAGAGGGTACAAAGATCGGGTGATTGGACCATCAGGCTCTTATGGAAATGGTGGTGTTGCGTACAATAAGTTTGTATTGGAAGCGCGTTATCCAGTTTCGTTGAATCCGTCTGCTACGATATTTGTTTTGGGATTTGCTGAGGCGGGAAATAACTTCGCTACCCTGAAAGAGTATAGTCCGTTTAATTTGTATCGGACAACTGGTTTCGGTGCGCGTATATTTATGCCGGCATTTGGTATGATTGGTATTGATTATGGATTTGCGTTGGATAAGCCGCGACCAGGTGATTCGGATTTTGGCCGACAAGCCTTTACGTTCTCGATTGGCCAGCAAATTAGATAAGCATGAAAAAGTCGATTTTTTTCTTAATTTTGGTGCTTGCTTTGATAGGTCAACGGACCTATGCGCAGAAATTCGGATATATCGACACGGAGTTTATTACGTCTAAGATGCCAGAGTATCAGAAGGTTCAAGTAAAGATTGACCAGATGACGGAAGCTTGGATGAAGGAAATCGATGTTTTGAACGAGGAAGTTCGCAAGCTGGAGAAAGACTATCATTTGGAGGAATTGTTACTAACGGATGAGTTGCGTCGGCAGCGTTTAGAGCAGATTCGATTTAAGAATAAGGAGGCTATAGATTTCCAAAATAAGATCTTTGGATCAGAAGGAGAATTGTTTAAAGCCAAGTTAAATGGATTTAAGCCTATTTTAGATGAGATATCAAAAGCAGTAGAGCGTGTGGTGCGCCAAAAGCGATTGGACTTTGTCTTCGATAAAGCAAGTGAGGGTTTAGCAATGATTTATACGAATCCAGTACATGATTATTCTGATTATGTACTAGAGGAGCTTGGGTTGGAGCTGGATCCTAATATAAAGAAGTAACGATACGGTTATCGTACCCATAGTAGATAAAAAAAACAAAAAACAACTAGATTAAATTTTTATGAAAAACAAACTATTCTTAGCTATGAGCCTTGTGTTTGGTATGGCTATCTTACCTGCAAAAGCACAAGTTAAAATTGGATTTATTAACGCGGATTATATCTTAAGCCAAATGCCAGAGGCAAAGCAAGTGGAAGAAGATTTGAAAAATACGCAAAAACAATACGAGACCTTGTATCAAGGAAAAGTGAAGGATTTCCAAGATAAATTAGCTGCATTTGAAAAGTTAAGTGCAGATCCAAAGGCAGCTGATATCATCAAGCAAGACAAGGAGAAAGAATTACAAAACTTGCAGACTTCAATTCAAGAGTTTCAGCAAAATTCACAGTCTTCGTTACAAAAGAAGCAAGCACAATTATTGCAACCTTTGTTGAAGAAAGTAGAAGAGAACATGCATGCGGTGGCTAATGAGAACCAATATACCTACGTATTCAATTACGATGCCGGTATGGGAACAGCTCCGATTTTGTTACATTACCCAACTGAGGCGAACATCTCGGATTTGGTATTGAAGAAAATGGGAATCACGCCAAAGCCAGCTACTCCGGCAGCAGCTCCAGCAGCAGCACCAAAGAAATAAGCTTAGTTTAAGCAATCAAAAAGCCCTGACACATGTCAGGGCTTTTTTGTTTTGTAGAGACGCGATACCTCGCGTCTTTTTCTGTTTAGACGCGAAGTGTCGCGTCTCTACTTGGCTACCAGAAATACTTGATGGTTTGTAAGAGCGAGGTCAGCCCGATCACACTGAGTACCACATAGTGGAAGGCTTTTTCTGGAATGTAACGTAAAACTAATTTACCCAGATAAGAGCCTGCAATACTAATTAGAATTAAAAAAGGGATTAAAATCAGGTGTTCCTTAGTAAAATATCCATTGGCAATGTAGACAGCAGCACGGCTAGAATCCACGCCTAGGTCTATAATGGCAGAGGTGGCAATAAACACATTTTTCTCGAGTCCGAAAGCAGTTAAGACGATACCACGAACAGCTCCACCAGTGCCAATTAATCCAGCCAAAAAACCAGAAACGGTTCCACCTATATACAGGTTTGCATTCGTTTTTTGTAGTGATCTTGCATGTCCGGAAATTAAATAAATCGCTAGGGCAAGAATGAGTATATTCATTGCTAATTCGATCGATTTTTGAGGGATAAAATTCGTTAGTAGTGCGCCGATGGTTACGAAAATAACAGCAGGTATGCCAAGTTTGATGACGATTTTTTTGTCTATTCCCTCATGGAAAAAATAAATTTTAGCCAGGTTGCTAAACACATGAAAAACGGCGGTTATGCCGAGTACCAATTTGAAGTCTAGAAAAATCGAGGCAATGGGTACGAAAAGAATGGACGAGCCAAATCCGCTGACGGTACCAATAATCTCTGCAAGCAGCGCTAGAAATAAGAAAAGCGAATAGTCGCCCATGTGCGTTATTCTTCTTTTTGGAAGAGTTTATTTTGGAAGAGTAAGATAATGACTACTCCACAAAAAATCGCAGCATCAGCAAAGTTAAAGATAGGGGTAGAGTAATAGCTACCGCCCCACAAGGGAATCCACGTGGGCAAAATACCTTCCCAAAAATCAAAGAAAAACATATCAATAACCTGACCATGAAAAAGTCGCATGGGCGACTCAACAGGTGCGTTATCGAACCAAATTCCGTAGAATACCGAGTCAATTAAATTCCCAACGGCTCCACCCAGAACGAGTGCAACACTAGTAAGTAACAGAGGTTTGCTATTCTTAGTGGTCAATTGGTATAAGAAATAACCAATTGCAAACATGGCTACAATGCGAAACAAAGTAAGAATCAATTTGCCGTATTCGGAACCTAATTGCATGCCAAAAGCCATGCCTGGATTTAGCGTGTAATGTAATTTTACATAGGGTCCTATGAGTTCGATCTGGCCGAAATACCCAGGTTCCATGAAGAAATGTACACTAATCTTGATCAATTGATCCAAGAAAATAATGAGTAGGCTAAGCAGAAAATAACGGAAGTTAGATTTCATTAGGCAGTTTTTCTACGACGTACTTCTTTTTGTAGGAGTGAGAATTCACGGGATGTTTGCCCGGCGATGGAGCTATTCTCATCTGCTCGACGGAACAAATAGGGCATGACCGATTCAACCGGACCATAAGGCACATATTTAGCTACATTATACCCGGCAGCGGCCAAATTATAACTGATGTTATCGGACATACCTAACAGTTGGGCAAAATAGATATGTGGATGATTGTTTGGTATATGTACTTCAGCCATGGCTTGGGTTAACTGAAGACAACTTGCTTCGTTATGAGTTCCGATGCAAAAATTAACTGTCTGAATGTGTTCCAAGCACATAAGCATGCCTTGGTTAAAATCGTGATCAGTTGCTTCTTTTTCTTTATGCAAAGGCTCTGAGTATTCGTCTTCATGAGCTCTTAGTCGTTCTTTCTCTAAATAAGCACCGCGGACAAGTTTTACGCCTAAATGGAATCCTTTCGATTCGGCTGCTGCGATGGCTTCGGTGAGGTTTGCCAACATATCTACGCGGTACATTTGGTAGGTATTGAATATAATGGCTTCGTCTTTATTAAACTTTTCCATCATTTCGTACGCCAAAACATCAATCGTTGTTTGAATCCAACTCTCTTCGGCGTCGATGAATAATTTTACATGCAAATCAGCAGCTAGTTGGCATATCTCCATTAAGATATCTTTACTATGCTGAAATGCAGCTTCGTTTTCTTCATCTAGTCCGGATTCTGTTTGAAATTCTTCCAAGAGTTCTACTTGAAATATCCCTGTCATTTTAAATACAGCAAACGGGATTGCGGAATCCTGGTGTGCTTTTCGGATGGTTTCCTGGATTTCTGATTTTGTTTTTTGGAAAGATTTTTCACTTTCTTCGCCTTCCACGGAGTAGTCTAGGATGGTACCAATTTTTCCTTTGTGCAGTTCGGCTATAATTTTTTGGCACTCTTCGATGCTTTCACCACCGCAAAATTGCTCAAAAAGGGTTGATTTGATGAGTTTTTTGATTGGAAAATGTAGGAAAAGGAGCAATTTGATGAAAAAAGTCCCTAACTTTACAATCCAAATTTGATTCATAGCAGCGAAAATCCAGTAGGACTTACTGAGCTTGAAATCAGATTTTGATGAGAAGGCAATTTTTGTGTCTTCGAATGATAATTGATTCAAGGTCTTTGAATACGAAGGTTGATTCATTTATTTCAAAAGTAGGGTGCAAATATAAGCGATAATATCTTCCGATTTTCGGAATTTTTTAGAAATTAATAAACAAAAAATTAGGGGGCTTTGGTCCTTGTTAACCCAAAAAATATGAATGCCAATTTAGACATAGTACCTATGCAGGAGTGGATTCAGACAGGGGGGAAACCGTTGATTATTGCGGGTCCTTGTTCTGCTGAGACTGAGGAGCAAGTATTAGAAACTGCTCGCCGTATTAAAGCGGAAGGATATGCACACATTATGCGTGCAGGTGTATGGAAACCACGTACACGTCCAGGTAGTTTTGAAGGGATGGGAGAGCCAGCTTTAAAGTGGTTGGTGGAAGCAAAGAAAGAAACTGGATTACCTCTTGCTATTGAAGTAGCAACTCCAGAGCACATTGAATTGGCATTGAAATATGGTGTTGAAGTTTTGTGGATTGGTGCTCGTACGACTGTTAATCCATTTAATGTACAAGATCTAGCGGATGCATTGAAAGGTGTAGACGTTCCTGTATTAGTAAAGAATCCAGTGAATCCAGATTTAGCTCTTTGGGTAGGTGCTTTCGAGCGTCTTCAAGGATCTGGCATTAAGAAATTAGGTGCTATTCACCGTGGTTTCTCAAATGCACAAGAAACTAAATATCGTAATTCACCAATGTGGGCTATGGCGGTAGAATTAAAGCGTTTGTTCCCACAAATGCCTTTGATTGGAGATCCTTCACATATGGCAGGTAAGCGTGCTTTGTTGATGGAATTATCTCAACGTATTTTAGATTTGAATTACGATGGTATGATTATCGAGACGCACCGCGATCCGGATGCTGCTTGGTCTGATGCTTCACAACAAGTTACGCCTGAGAAATTAGGTGAGATGTTGCGTGAATTAGAAGTACGTAATGCAAATTACGGGGCTGACTTCTCAGATGAGTTAGCGGGTCTTCGTGAGAAAATTGACAATATTGACCGTGAATTGTTAGAGGTTTTAGCAGCACGTATGTCGGTTGTTGAAAAATTGGGCGAGTACAAGCGTGATAATAACGTGGCGGTTTTACAATTAGATCGTTGGAAGCAATTGCACAATGATCGCGCGAACCAAGCGAAGGGCTTAGCCCTTTACCCAGAATTTGTTGAAGAACTATTTAAATTGGTGCACTTAGAGTCTATCCGTAAGCAAACGGAAGTGATGAATAATGCAACAGCATAACAAATACAGAATTAAGAAGTAAGAGGTAAGAAGTAAGAGGTAAGAATTTAGAAGTGAGTTAGGTTAACTCTCACCTCTTAATTCTTACCTCTTACTTTTTACTTAGAAGTGTTTTACGTTAACTCTCACCTCTTAATTCTTACCTCTTACTTTTTACTTAGAAGTGAGAT